>ONRO01000030.1 GCA_900320235.1 uncultured Eubacteriales bacterium | reverse complement strand
TAATGGCAGGGGCAGAAGGACTTGAACCCTCGGCACGCGGTTTTGGAGACCGCTGCTCTACCAACTGAGCTATACCCCTATATATTTCTTTTTCAGTGCGATTAATATAATATCATATAATACACGATTTGTCAAGTCATTTTGCAATTTTTTTGATTCATAATCCTTTGTCATGTCTGACAATCAGGTTTTCAGAAAATTTCCGGCAGACGGCTGTTACCTGCCTTAAATGCCGCCTGCCGGAAAAACTGATTCAGTTATTCGCTGAAAACATCATCAAGAACTGTTCTCAATGTAGCAGCGGATTTTCTCAGTGCTTCTTCTTCATATTCGCTGAGCTTAATCGGAACAGTAGTTTCTATTCCTTCCTTGCCGACAATCGCAGGCATACTAAGCGCAACATTCTCAATACCATAATTACCCTTCTGTATACTTGAAACAGGAAGTATTGATTTTTCGTCCCTTACAATAGCCTCGCAGATTCTTCTTACCGACATTGCAATGCCATAATAAGTCGCTCTTTTCTTTTCAATTATCCTGTATGCACTGTTCCTGACATCCTCAGCGATTCTCTCCATTGCTGAAATATGATCAAAATGACCTCTCATTTCGCAGAATCTGTTTATAGGTATGCCTGACACATTTGCACTGCTCCATGCTGCTATCTCTGTATCTCCGTGTTCACCTATCATAAAGGCATGAACACTGCGGTTGTCAACTCCAAGATGTTCCCCAAGAAGATATTTCAGCCTTGCAGTATCAAGCACTGTACCCGAACCAAATACCCTGTTTTCAGGAAATCCGCTTAGCCTGGCTGCTGTATATGTCAGAATATCAACCGGATTTGCAACCACCATCAATATTCCCTTGGTGTTATGCGCTGTGATCTGCGGGATTATGGTTTTGAATATTCCGACATTTTTATGAACAAGATCAAGCCTTGTTTCTCCCGGCTTCTGACCTGCACCGGCTGTGACAATTATTATTGAAGCATCACTGATATCCTCATAGCCTCCTGCATAAATCTGCATAGGTTTTGCAAACGGCAGACCATGACTAATATCAAGTGCCTCTCCCTCAGCCTTTCCACGGTCTGCATCTATCAGGACTATTTCAGAAAACAAACCACTTTCCATCAAGGCAAACGCCGACGCTGATCCAACAAAACCACAGCCTATTATTGCTGCCTTTCTGATATTTGATACTGACATACTTATCCTCCGTTCATATATATTTTTATGCATCCGAGAGCAAACTATCGCTGCATCTCATTTATTTTAGTATAATTCAATCACCCTGAAAATAGTGTTGCATATGCAACATCTTCATGTTTTCTGCTAAATTATTATTATCATTTGTTACACAAGCTATTCACACACAAAACGCAGTTTCCGGGTAAATAAAAAAACAGCCGCCCTTTTACGGACGACTGTTTTTTTATAGTTGCTGCAGTCATAATCAATTTTGGTGCTCTGCCCTTATTCCACCGGCAGAGTGGTGTCTACTTCGCCGTTGCTTTCAATTACTGTATCAACAGCTTTAAGTAACTCTCTATATTTTGTCAGCATGAACTTGAGATATTCTTTTCCTTCATCCGTGATTGCATAATAATTACGGGTACGATGGCTTTCAGTAATCTCTTGAGAGTACTCTGTCACGTAACCCTGCTGCTGCAAACGATAAAGCACAGGATATAAAAAATTCATTTTATAGGTACTGCTACTGCGACGCTCAAGTTCTTGCGATAACTTATAAACATACATCGGTTTTTCGTTCAAAAGCAACAGTGTCATCATCGGGCTTGTGGCGCGTTTGAAATAATCTTCGAATGAATTGGCTGAATCTTTACTGGATGTTCTGCCCATGTATTTCACTGCCTTTCGAATATTTGATTTGATAGTATTATATCATTAGTTTGGGCTTGATGTGGTAACAAATTGTTAGATTATTGTTAATTAATTATTATTGTAACATTGAATATTTTTAAGGTTTCTTTAAGTTTATTCAAAGTTTTTTTCAAAAAACCTGATGTTTATGCGGTTTTCGCGGCTTAAGAAATATTAAGGAGATTTAAGCTTTGTTAAAATATGAATTCATAATTCATATTTTCCCTGCCGGAACCTGAAAAAACAAGGTCCGTTTTTCCTTTGACATGCACCAGATTATTTCAGAAATTATGACCGTTATATCCCCAGTTCGGGACCTCTTCATATTTTACATAGATCCTGTCCGGAGAAACTGCGAGAGCAGATGAAATAATCTGAGTTATTTCAGCGGTAAGCGCATCATATTCATTTCTGCTTGCCGATCCATAGATTTTCACCTCTACGAATGCAGCGGGAGTCTGTCCGTCTCCTCTGAAATACAGTCTGCACTTATCTTCTATCCCGACCATAAGCCAGGCTTCACTTTTTCCCCTGATACAGCTTATGGCACTTCCGAGAGCGGTTTTAATTTCGGTTTCCTTATCTGTGGAAACCTCTGTATTGACCTTTACATTAATAAATGGCATTGGAAACACCTCTGATTAAGTATGTTCAAACAACTGCATTATCTGCACAAACACGAACAGCATCTGAAAGATAATCACATAGTTACACCTATACTTATACTTATATATTATCATACACCTAAATCATCATATTGTCAATATTTTTTGTTGCTTTATAATAACAAAGAAGATAACTTACTGCATTCAGTATCATTACGACGACAAAAAGAATAATGAGGATCGTAATTGCTCCAAGATCTGTGAAAGTGAACAGAAGATAGGATCCTGCACACATTACTGCAGCGATCACAATTGCCATTGCCATATTGAAGAAAATATTATAATTTCCTCTGAGGGCATTCAGTTCATCGTCCCAGATAAGCTTAGGATTGACAGAATCCATATAGATTCCGAAATAGGTTGCAAAAGAAACTGAGAACAGGCTGAGCAAACAGCAGAAAGCTGTGAATTTTATTCCCGTCCTGAGCCATATACAGGCAGCTATTACATAAATGAGCATACCGCTTCCGCTGATAATAATACTTACAAGTGCCTTGATATTTATCTGAGCGATATAAGGCAGGGGGATATATTTGATAAATGCAAAATGTTTTCCCTCTCTTGTAAGTGCCGATGAAGCTATACAATTGACAGCTGTCACGAGCACTGACGTTGCGACGATGCCGAGCATGAACAGCAGCACTGTTTCCTCATTTCCGCTGTGTATGCCATAGATAAAGGACTCAAGGAAATTGGTCTGACCCTGCATTACAACGATGAGATAAAGGAATATCGGCCAGATCAGATTAATCATAAAGCAGTTCGTAAAATATGCCGGTGTTCTGACAAGCAGCTTCAGTTCTTTTGAAAGGTAGGTCAGGCTTGGTCTGTGCATTTTCATTTTTGCAATAAGCGCAGATGAGCTTTTCCTGCTTTTTGCCGCGCCCTGACCTATGCCGATAACGCTCGGGAAATACAGTACCTGAGCGAGCAGCATGAATACAACAACTGCGGCGGCATTCATTGCAAGATAAACAAGTATCTGCCAGACCGAAGCAAGCTCCATTGAATTCACGAGGAACTGTATATGCGGAAAAATACAGTTCATAACGCCAAGCACAGCGTTATCAGGATCCGACATAGCCTTGATAAGTTCGTTTGTATCAAAGCCGCTGCGGGAGATCAGAAAGACGATTCCTCCGATGACCGCAAATGTAAAAATGCCTGTGATCTTATTGACAGTATCCTTATTTTTGACGAACCTTGTAAAATACATCACGATCATGCAGATTATACCGCAGTAAACGAGAGGAAGCACAGGAAGCGTCAGCATTCCGATAACTGCAACGAGCCATGAATATATCGGCAGACCGCCGCCTATAATATAGCCGGCAAGGGCTGCTATGATAACAAGAAATTCCATTATGCTTTCGCTTATCAGAGCAGCTGTGAATTTCGAGCCGATTATCTGATACGGTTTCAGCGGCAGCGGCAGAAGGTTTTCGATATCTCCGGAAAAATAGAACACGGAAAATATTACATTAAGTCCGAAAACAAACGAAAAAGCGGATATCAGATGGAGAAACAGCTCAACACCATTTTGTGTTGTTCCTAGCTCAAGAGATCTGAGCGAACCAGTGAGGGCATAAAGTATCACACCGACAAAGAAGGTCATTGGCAGCATTATTCCGAAGCCGGCAATAATACTCATTACGACATAAAAGACCTTGTTGCGCTTTTTTTCCTTATCACTCGGCTCAACGCCCTGTATCAGAGCCGAAACAAGTCTTAAATACATTTTCATTTTTCAGTCAGCTCCAGGAAAATATTTTCGAGAGATTCATTTTTATTCTGTTTTTCAAGCTCACCGAGGGTACCGTTATACAGAATGTGTCCGTTTTTGATTATTATGACCCTGTCACAAAGCTTTTCAGCAACCTCAAGTACATGTGTCGAGAAAAACACTGCGTTACCCTCTTTAGTATGCTCTCTCATAAGCTGTTTCAGTTCAAAGGCAGATTTCGGATCAAGACCTATCATAGGCTCGTCAAGAATCCAGACAGGCGGCTTATGCAGAAGTGCTGCAATAACCATCATTTTCTGACGCATTCCATGTGAATAGCTCATCATCGGAGATGAAAGAGCTTCTGTCAGGCCGAATTTTTCAGAAAGGCTTTCAATTCTTTCCCTTCTGTCCTTTTCCGGGACCTTGTAAATATCGCCGATAAGCTGCAGAAACTCTATACCCTTGAGTCTGAGGAACATATCGGGGCTGTCGGCAATATATCCGATTGACTGCTTTGCCTTGATCGGATCCTCGCGGATATTATATCCTCCGACAACGATTTTACCCTTGTCTGCTCTGATAATACCTGTAAGGAGCTTCATAGTCGTTGTTTTTCCGGATCCGTTCGGTCCGATAAAGCCGACGATTTCTCCGCCCTTGACATTAAAGCTCACGTCATCAAGTGCCTTTACTGTCTTGTTATATGTTTTTGTTACATTTTCAAATCTGATCATTACACGACCTCCACTGCGCTTTGTAAATAATGATATCCGGTCCGGCGTGCCGCCGGTGTCGAGATTCACGGCTCAGATAGCCTGAAAAAGCTTTGCTCGGACACAGCCAGGCTTTTGTAAGCCTGAACTGCTGACATAATTTCTGCTATAAAACTCCCGGAATTATTATACACATACTCCGGTCCGGACG
>ONRO01000144.1 GCA_900320235.1 uncultured Eubacteriales bacterium | reverse complement strand
ATATTCATTCCTGATCTGTTCAAATGTAACGCCTTCCTTTATTCTTGCATAGCAGGTAGAAATGATTCCGCGGTTAACAGGCAGAAGATGCGGTACAAATGTTATTGTTACATCCTTACCGGACAGCTTTGAAAGTGTTTGTTCAATCTCCGGAGTATGTCTGTGATTTGCAACCTTATATGCATGGAAGCCTTCATTAAGCTCAGGATAATGATTGCCCTGATTTGGTTTTCTTCCTGCTCCTGTCACACCTGATTTTGAATCAACTATAATTCCATCTGTGCTTACAAGACCTGCTTTTACAGCTGGCGCAAGTGCAAGAGGTGCGCCTGTTGTATAGCATCCGGGATTAGCTATTATTCTTTTGCCCTTAATATTTTCTCTGAAAAGCTCGGGTAAACCATAGACTGATCTTTTGTGAAGATCATGATCAAGAAAATCACAGCCGTACCATTCCTTATACTCCTCTTCGCTTTCAAGTCTGAAATCTGCTCCAAGATCAATAAAAGCCTTTCCGGCCTTATCACACTGAGCAGCAAGCTCCTGTGATAATCCGTGAGGAAGTGCCGCAAATATTACATCGCTCTTTTCAACTACCTCATCCTGTGTCTTGCATTCCATATCGCAAAGACTCTTGTAAGAAGGATAAACATCACTTAGCTTTTTTCCCTCAAAGCTTACCGAGCTTATGGCTGTAATCTCTGCTTCCGGGTGTGTAAGCAGGATTCTTACAAGCTCTGCACCTGCATATCCTGTTGCACCAATTATTCCTGCTTTTATTTTCATTTTCCTTACCTCTTTTTTCGTATTCACTATTCACTGTTCTGTCCGGTTTATGAAATTAAAAAATTTTGTTACATCGGCGTAAAATTATTTACTATGATCATGTCCTTAAGATATTAAAATGATATTCCAAAACAGCTTGATCATTACAAACCGTCGGTTCAAGATTTCCTCTTCAGTTTACAAGTTATAAAGCCGGAACAGCAAATCCATAAAAACTTATTTTAATAATTCTCTTACTCTCTTAGCCTGAGCTTTTACATTTTCGCTTGCCGGACCGCCGAGAGCTTTTCTGCCGTTTACACAGTTTTCAAGGGAAATTGCTTCATAGACACCCTCGTCAAATGTTTCGCAGATATTTTTATACTCCTCTATCGGAAGCTCCTCAAGTGTTGTCTTTTTCTCTATGCAGAGTGCAACAAGCGTTCCTGTTGCCTTATACGCATCACGGAAAGGAAGACCTTTCTTTACAAGATAATCTGCACAGTCGGTAGCATTTATAAAGCCGTTTGCAGCAGCCTTTCTCATGTTCTCAGGAATGACCTTCATTGTATCGATCATCGGTGTAAATGCTGTAAGGCACATCTTTACTGTATCAACAGCATCGAAAATTGCCTCCTTATCCTCCTGCATATCTTTGTTATAAGCAAGTGATATACCCTTCATTACTGTAAGAAGAGTCATAAGATCACCGAATACTCTGCCGGATTTGCCTCTGACAAGCTCTGCAATATCAGGATTCTTTTTCTGAGGCATTATACTTGAGCCTGTTGAGAAAGCATCATCAAGCTCAACAAATTTGAATTCCCAGCTGCACCACATGATTATTTCTTCAGAAAATCTTGAAAGATGTACCATTATAATTGAAAGTGCAGATGCAAGCTCCATGCAGAAATCTCTGTCCGATACACCGTCAAGACTGTTCTGGCAGATATTTTCAAAACCAAGTAGTCTTGTTGTTATTGTTCTGTCAATGGGATATGTTGTTGTTGCAAGTGCGCCGCTGCCGAGCGGATTGCTGTCTGTATGTCTGTATGCACATTCAAGTCTGTCAATATCTCTGAGAAGCATTTCTGCATATGCCATAAGATGATGACCAAAGGTTATAGGCTGTGCTCTCTGGAGATGAGTATACCCGGGCATGACAGCTGAGCTGTATTCTTCTGCTTTATTGCATATTACTTCTACAAGCTCCGTAACCATTGCTTTTATGTTTTTGATTTCCTTTTTCAGATGCAGTCTTATATCAAGAGCTACCTGATCATTTCTGCTTCTTGCAGTATGAAGACGTTTTCCGGTCTGACCAAGTCGTTCAGTCAGCTCACCCTCAATGAATGTATGTATATCCTCAGCGTTAGGATCTATCTCCAGTTTTCCGCTTTCTATATCTGCAAGAATACCTTCAAGACCTTTTATTATTGCATCGGCTTCGCTTTTTTCAATAATACCGCACTCTCCGATCATTGTTGCATGAGCGATACTTCCTTCAATATCCTCCCTGAACATTCTGCTGTCGAATGAAATTGAAGAATTGAAGTCATTTGTTTTTTTATCAATTTCCTTGGAAAACCTTCCTGCCCATAATTTCATCTGCTTACACTCCTTTTTATGTCAGACCGTTCATCAGTCTGTCATTTTCCGTATTTGCACACGCATATGAAAATGCGGAAAACGGCAAATTCTAAAAACAATAAGTCGGGCGGACAGTTTTTAAACTATTCGCCCTGACATATTATGTTTATTTTAGGCTGTACAAATTATTCCTTGATAAGACCCTTTTTAGCCTGTACCTTGATCGGAAGACCGAACAGATTGATGAAGCCTGCGCTGTCTTTCTGATCATAAACCTCATCTTCATCAAATGTTGCGATATCGGGATCATAAAGTGAATACGGTGAAGTAACAGCTGCATCAATGATATTACCCTTGTAGAGCTTGAGCTTAACATCACCTGTTACTGTTTCCTGTGTTGAATCAACGAATGCGGAAAGAGCCTTTCTGAGCGGTGTGTACCACTGACCGAAGTATACAAGCTCTGCAAAACGCAGACCAACCTGCTGCTTGAAGTGGTATGTATCTCTGTCGAGTGTTATCTCTTCAAGCTTATTGTGTGCATGATAGAGAATTGTTCCGCCGGGTGTTTCATAAACGCCTCTTGATTTCATACCGACAAGTCTGTTCTCTACGAGATCAACAATACCGATACCATTCTCGCCGCCGAGCTTATTGAGTTTCTTGACAAGCTCAACCGAATCCATCTTTTCGCCGTCAATTGCAACAGGATTACCCTTTTCAAAAGAAATAGTTACATAGGTTGGCTTATCAGGAGCCTGCTCAGGGCTGACGCCAAGCTCAAGGAAGCCTTCCTTATTATACATAGGCTCATTTGCCGGATCCTCAAGATCAAGACCCTCATGTGAAATGTGCCAGATATTCTTATCCTTAGAATAATTTGTTTCTCTTGTAATCTTCAGTGGAATGTTATGTGCTTCAGCATAAGCGATTTCCTCATCTCTTGATTTAAGATCCCATTCTCTCCAGGGAGCGATGATCTTCATATCAGGAGCAAATGCCTTAATTGCAAGCTCAAAACGAACCTGATCATTACCCTTACCTGTGCATCCGTGGCAGATAGCATCTGCACCCTCTGCAAGAGCGATCTCAACTATTCTTTTTGCAATGATCGGACGTGCAAATGATGTACCGAGAAGATACTTGCTCTCGTAAACGGCATCTGCCTTAATTGTCGGGAATACATATTCCTCGATGAATTCCTTATTAAGATCCTCTATATAAAGCTTTGAAGCACCTGTTTTCTTTGCTTTTTCCTCAAGACCCTCAAGCTCTGTATCCTGTCCTACGTCACCTGATACTGCAATTACCTCACAGTTATCATAGTTTTCTTTAAGCCAGGGAATGATTATACTTGTATCAAGTCCACCTGAATAAGCCAGTACTACCTTTTTAATGTCACCCATGACAATAACCTCCGTTTTATTATGCTGATACGTGTTTTCTAACACGTTACGTTTACTATTATACAACTTTTTATACAATTTGCAAGCCTTTTATGAATATTTATTCAGATAAGTAAATTTTCGGCATAAATTACATTTTTTAAATAATATTTTTATGTTTTAAGTACATTATTAACGTGAATTTCAACATTGACGAGTAAAGTCATAAACAATATTCATTTCTTTTTATTCTGTTTCAGAAAATAATGTATATTATATACATTTATGCATTATTTTATGCATAAACAATATGTACATTATAGTTCTGTATCAGAAACTATTTAGTTAGTCTCTCATATGATACAACCAAAAACACTTTAAAGTTTCATTGCGTTTGCTATTGAAACAAAAGCTCCAGATGAAAGCTCATGATTTTTTATTTTTCATAACTGCTATAATTATTTACAATAATCTTTAAATATAAAACATAACCTAAAAAACGGATACGGAGAAAATGCTCCGCATCCGCCTTATATGCATTATACCTAAATTTATACAACAGTGATCTTGCAGGATTTTTCCTTGCCGTTATAGGTGCGTACCGTGACATAGGCAACGCCCTTTTTTACTGCTTTGAACTGACCTGACCAGTTAGTTTTTGTCATCTTTACAATCGATGAATTGCTTGTACGAAAGGTTCTTGTTGCACAGCCTGAATCAGAGGGAATCACAGCACTGAGCGAGCCTGTCTGACCAACCTTGAGGGTCATGCTTGTTTTGTTAAGATTTACGGAAGAGGGGGCTTTCTTTACCGTTACCTTACAGGT
>ONRO01000230.1 GCA_900320235.1 uncultured Eubacteriales bacterium | reverse complement strand
GTGACATTTCGCTGTCGCCTGTGCCGAAATCCTTATCACCCTCACGAAGATATTTTACAGTGATATTATAAACATTTCCGGAGTATTTCTTATAGTTATATGTTACCTTCTGTTCATCAGCTGTAAATTTGCCGCTTTCTTTTCCGTCTGTGCTTACAAGGTCATAGTCAACATCAAAGTCTGTGCTTCTCTGTACGATATAGCCTTCACCCTGCTTACCCTTCAGCACCTGTGTTTCAAAAACCTCTCCGCTGCCCTGATCCTTATACTCCACTTTAACAGTGCAGTTGTCTGACTTTGCAGCAACCTTGTCAAAGCTTTCCTTATCCACCATGATAAGTGCGCTCTTCGGTGCAACGGTGACCTTATTTCCTTCAATCTCGCCAAGTCCCTTCAGACCTGCCTGTGTCTTATCTGCTATGATCTCCCATTTTTTCGGAAGAGCTGTGTTTCCGCTCTGGCTGAGTGTTACCTCTTTTTCAGTTCCGGATGCATTGAAGACAACCGCAGCATATGCCCACTGCTTATCCTTTGTCAGGCTGTTTTCAAGTGTATAAGCCACAACGCCGTCCTCTTTTGTATCTGAGAATGCGATCTTCTTTGCGCTTTCTGCAGTTGCGTCACGGAATGGCTTGAAATTCTTTCTTATTTCGATCAGACCCTGATAATATGAGCTGAGATCAGAATATTTGACAAGACAGTTCCAGTCGAGCATATTTACGCTGTCAGGAGAAATATAGCTGTTTTCGTCACCGTATTTGGTTCTTGCAAAATCCTCGCCTGCCTGCATAAAGCTTATTCCCTGAGATGTAAGGGTGATCGCAGCAGCAAGCTTATTCATATTGATAAGGTTTTCATCTCTCACATCAAAGCTGCCGTCATTCTTTGTTGACATCACCAGTTTATCATAAAGAGTGAAATTATCGTGAGCTGAAATATATGTCACAGACTGTGACGGCTGTGACAGCCATGCTGTACCGTCAATACAGTTTGCTGTTATCGCACTCTTCACAGCTGCCGCACCTTTTCCGGACTGAACAAAACCGCTTTCCTGAGCATTGAATACATGACCCTTTACAGCATCACGGAAGCTGTCATTGAATGCGCCGATACGCTTGTCAAGACTGCGGACATTATCCTTGTTTGCAGTTTTTGCGCTTGTGCTTGTAGCTCCGCCGGTCCATGGCTCGCCGTACATTATTATTTTTTTGCCGTCCTTGACCTTTGAATCAAGAGCCTTTCTGATCTGGTTCATTGTTTCAACATCATGCACACCCATAAGGTCAAAGCGGAAACCGTCTATATGATATTCATTAGCCCAGTAAAGAACTGAATCGATCATATATTTCCTGTACATAAGATGATCGCTTGCTGTTTCATTTCCGCAGCCGGATCCGTCTGAAAGAGAGCCGTCATCCTTGAGTCTGAAATAATAGCCCGGAACAGTATTCTCAAAGCAGCTTCCCTTTGCAGTAAAGGTATGGTTATATACAACATCCATGATAACACCGATACCTGCGTCATGCAGAGCCTTTACCATCTGCTTGAATTCCCTGATCCTGACATTTCCGTCAAACGGATCAGTTGAATATGAGCCCTCCGGCACATTATAGTTTTTAGGATCATAGCCCCAGTTATATTCGTCTGATTCTGTATTTGATTCATCAACTGTCGCATAGTCATATACCGGAAGAAGCTGTACATGAGTCACGCCGAGTTTTTTAAGATAATCCACACAGGTCGGGATCTCGCCCTGTCCGCCGAGGGTTGTTCCTTTTTCGGTGAAGGCAAGGAATTTACCCTTATGTGCATCTGATATTCCGGAAACCTGACTTACCGAGAAATCCCTTACATGTACTTCCCAGACAACAGCATCTGTCGGGTCATCATAAAGGACATGCTTATCCTTGCTCCAGTCCTCAGGGTTAGTCGAAGCGAGGTCAACGATCATACTTCTGTTTCCGTTTACCCCGACTGCCTTTGAATAGACATCCTGTGTTTCAGTAGTAACACCGTTATTTGTAATAAGGTATGTGTAATACTGATTTTTATGATCTCCGCTTATTTTTGCTGTCCACACACCGTTATCACCTTTTCTCATCGGTGTAGTGGAAATATCTGTTGCACCTTTTTCATCTGAGCTTCCTGTTGCATAAAGTTTTACCGCAACTCTTCTTGCAGTAGGCGCCCATACCTTGAAAGTAGTGGCATTTTTGGTGTAGGTCGCACCGAGGTCATTTCCGTTGTAAGCCTGTTCATCAAGCTTATGTGCAAATTTGGTTTCATTCTTATTATCATTTCCAACAGCCTGTGCTGACATTACATTCCCTCCGATCAACATTGATGCAGCAATTACTAAGCTTACTAATTTTCTGAATTTAATCAAGTATATCCCTCCACAAATCAGATACTCAGCGTTCTGACATTTCCGGATTCTGAAAAAAGAATGACGGAACCTGCTTTTTCCGAACAAAGTTAATTTCAGAAAGCCAATTGATATATAAGCCAATACTTATTTTACCATATCAGCCCCTGTTTTTACAATAGAATTTGTTAATTTTATTAAAAAAAAGCAGCAGCGGATGATCCCGCTGCTGCCGGTGCATTTGTCAGCCGATATATTTATGCAAGTATCTCACTTCCGCCGGTTTTTATGGATTTTATATCTGATGAATTTATATTTGTCCATGCTGTCAGATTATTGTAATCATTGTACTTGTAATAAGCTATATTCATTGTGAAGGACGCACCCTTTTCGCTGCCCTTGAACATATCCTGTCCCATTATACCGTAGTACCAGAGTCCCTTGAGTTTTTCAACGTTTTTAAGAGTTATTTCAATATCAGAGTTCAGCATATCCCTGATCCAGTTATTTGCACCCATTGCATCTGTGCTGCCGAAGGATGTGATATCACAGCCGGCTGTTTTTTTCAATGATCATTGATTTCATAATATATAACGTAAGCAGATACACAGACTGTTTCATTTTTTTGCAGATATTATTGATAGCATAAATGTATGTATACTAAAAAATCCGCCGTTGTCACATTGGACTGACGGCGGATCCGGAAATCCTGTTACGGATCATTATTTTTCTTTTTTTACCCTGGCAAATTTTCCTTTTTCTTTTATGATAAACTTCATCGGGATATTGAATTTTATACGTTTTCCCTTATTATATTTTGCGCTGTGCACACGGCATATATTTCTCGTTGGTTTTTTGACCTCATATTTTTCGTGAGGTATTTTTCTCTGTCTGAGTCTTGTGAATACATATCTTCTGACAAGAGTATATATCACAGATGTAACTGGTGCACTCACGAGAAGTCCGATTATTCCGAAGAAGCCGCTGAAAAGGACGATTGCAGAAATAAGTATGATCGGCGGAAGTCCGACATTATTGCCGACGACCCTCGGATAAATAAAGTTACCCTCAACCTGCTGCAGGCAGACCATAAAGATAAGGAACCATAATGCATTTATCGGGTTATCTATCAGCATAAGCAGCGCACCGATTCCTGCGCCGATATACACGCCGAACATGGGTATCCATGAGAGTATTGCGACCATTACGCCTACTAAAGCTGCATACGGGAAGCCTAATATTGTCATGCCGAGTGCTGTCAGGCTTCCGAGAATTACACATTCCATCATCTGACCTGTAATGCAGTTGTAGAAAGATTTATTGGCAAGCGAACCTACCTCAACGACAAAATCTGCTGTTTTGAGCGGAAATACAGAATAGATCAGTCTTTTTAAGCCTGATGTGATCTGTTCCTTCTTCATCAGTGTATAGATTGCAAGGATCAGCCCAAGAAGTACATTCAGTGCTGCACTGAAAACGGACGTAATCATACTCATTGTTGAGCTTACGATACTTGCTGCATCATTCTGCAGGAAATTCGTGATATATTTTTTGAGGTCATCCCAGTCTATTTCAAGATTTGAAATTATATTCTTGACATATTCATTGCTTTCGCTCAGATCATTTACAAATGCCACGAGTGAATCTATTGCTCCGGGCACAGATTTTATGATAGTATTCAGGCTTTCTCCGAGCTTTGGGATTATTATAAGCAGAAATACGGTTATTATTGCTATAAACAGCAGCATGGATAATACCAGAGCTACCGGACGCCTCATTTTTTCAAATATTGGTTTTACGGTTTTTCCTTTTTTGGGCTGGAAAAGATGGCGTTCTATTGCCTTCAGCGGAACATTCAGGAAGAATGTAAAACACACTGCTGCAATAAAAGGCATCATGACATAAAGCATCCATGTCAGAAACTCAAATACTATATTCATATGCTGAAGACCCAGATATAACAGTATCAGTACCGAGCCAATAAATAAAATTTTCTGTATATTTCTTCTGTCGAGTTTCATACTAACCCCCTTTGGATTACCGTACATTTTTTTGCTGTACCATTTTGTTTATTTTAATGCGAGAGTACTGCTGCAGCAGGTTCCTCCGCATACAAGCATTTCTCCGTCATAGCACACAAGTGCCTGACCGAATGTTATTGCCCTTTGCGGCTTGTCAAAAACTACTTTTATGTTCCCGTTTTCAAGCGGATAAAGCGTTGCCGGCTGTTCCTTCTGATTATACCTGACCCGGGCGCAGACTCTGACCGGTGACTGTACACATTCACATGACACCCAGTTTACGTCATATGCATAGGCGGTATCTCCGAAAAGGTCCTCATTGCTTCCCAGTACGACCCTGTTGTTTTCTATATCTTTTTCTACAACATAGGCAGGCTTTCCAAGTGCTATTCCAAGCCCCTTTCTCTGACCGACTGTATAGCGTATTATTCCGCCATGCTGACCAAGCACTTTTCCTTCTTTGTCTACAAATTCACCGCAGGGAAATTTTTTTCCTGTATATGACTCTATAAACCGGGCATAATCCCCGTCCGGAACAAAGCAGATATCCTGGCTGTCAGGCTTTCCGGCATTTACAAGTCCGTATTTTTCTGCTATTGCCCTTGTCTGAGGCTTTGTCAGCTCTCCTATCGGGAAAAGCGTCTTTGCAAGCTGCTGCTGTGTCATTCCATACAGTACATAGCTCTGATCCTTTGCCGGATCTATCCCCTTGAGAAGCTGATATCTTCCTGTTTTTTCGTCATATCTTTTCCGGACATAATGTCCTGTTGCTATATAGTCCTGTCCCAGCAGTTCTGCCCTTTTCAGAAGTGCATCGAATTTTATGAAGCGGTTGCAGTCAATACACGGATTCGGTGTCAGTCCGTTGATATAGGAATTGTTGAATTTGTCTATTACACATTCCCTGAATCGGTCGCCGAAATTATATACATAGAATGGTATATCCAGCCTGTTCGCTACGCTGCGCGCGTCTTCAACATCGTCAAGGCTGCAGCAGCTGCGGCTTCTGTCAAGCTGTATATCTTCGTTTGTGAACAGTCTCAGTGTTACTCCCGTGACTTCATACTCTTCTTTCAGTATAGCTGCCGCCGCCGAACTGTCAACTCCGCCGCTCATCGCAACCATTACCTTCTTCATCTTTCTCTCACTTCCTAACTCTGCCGGTGGCTCCACCCCCGAACCGCTCTGCCGGTGGCTCCACCCCCGAACCGCTCTGTCGGTGGCTCCGCCCCCGAACCCCTGCGAGGACCCTGCCCTCGACCCGCAAGGGCTCCTCGCCCTTGACCTCGGCAGGGGATAATCCCCTGCACCTGAAATTTATTGCTTTTTTTCGCAGCTTCAGGCAATGTTATTAAACCTTCATTTTTTATTATTCATTAACCATTATGCATTATACATTAT
>ONRO01000166.1 GCA_900320235.1 uncultured Eubacteriales bacterium | reverse complement strand
AGGTTCCTCTCTTTTGAAATCTCTCCTCCTTAACTCTACCCCGACCCCGCTGCGCTGCCCACCGCCTGCGGTGTGCGTGCTCGCTTACTGCATACGCTTTCCCACGCTGCGCTGCCTGCGGCGTGCTCGCTTATTTCTTTAGCAGCGATTAGTTTCGTGTGAGCGTGGGCAGCCTGGTTAAGCTGATAATCCGGTTATTATTGTAAGCATATTGTCAGTATTAATTTCACAAACCCGCTTTTCTGTCTGTAAACCCACATATAAAAAAGCCGCTGAATAAATCTCAGCGACTTTTATATATCTTATTCTTCCTCAGGCATTTCCTTTTCAAAGCCGCAGCCCTCTGCATTACAGAAAAACTTCGGTTTTTTGCCTTTTTTCTTGAAAAGGACAGCTCCGCACTGGGGACATTTTTCATTTATCGGCTCATACCAGGATACAAAATCACAATCCGGATAATTAGAACATCCGAAAAATTCTCTGCCTCTCTTTGTCTTTCTTGCAATAACATCTCCGCTGCATTTCGGACAGGGCACACCTATCTTATTGACTATCTTGACGATATTCTTGCAGTCCGGATAGCCCGAGCATGCGATGAATCTTCCGAATCTGCCGTATTTCACTACCATCGGCTTACCGCATTTCTCGCAGATGAGATCGGTCTTGTCTTCCTCAAGCTGTATCTTGACATCCTTCATTTCTTCCTTGGCTTTTTTCAGAGTCTTGTCGAAATCTCCGTAAAAATCCGTCAGAAGCTGTACCCATTCATATTTGCCGTCTTCAACAGTATCAAGATTCTGCTCCATCTGAGCTGTGAATTTGACATTTGCAATCTTCGGGAAGCGTTCTTCCATCAGCTTTGTGGATACCTCTCCGAGTTCTGTCGGAATAAGTGTCTTGCTCTCACGCTTTACATAGCCTCTTGATGTGATCGTACTGATCGTTGCTGCGTATGTTGAAGGTCTGCCTATACCATATTCTTCAAGCGCCTTGATAAGACTTGCTTCCGTATATCTTGCGGGGGGCTGGGTAAAATGCTGATTCGGCTTCATTTCCTTTACCTTCAGCAGCATATCTTTTTCAAGCGGCGGAAGCTCGCTTTCCTTTTCATCATCTGCGCCATCCTTGCTTTCGACATACAATATAGTATAGCCGTCAAATTCAACCACATATCCTGATGCCTTGAAAATATAATCCTTTATTGCAATATCAGCCTGTGTTGTTTTCTGAACACATTCAGCCATCTGACAGGCTATGAATCTTTCCCATATAAGCTTGTAAAGCTTGAACTGATCGTTTGTAAGGCTTGTCTTTACCTTTGAAGGCTCCATATCTACCATTGTCGGTCTGATCGCCTCATGTCCGTCCTGTGCATTTGCTCGGGATTTGAAATGGCGGTGTTCCTTCGGAGTATATTTATCGCCCCATTTTTCACGGATAAATTTCTCAGCTGCATCAAGAGCGTCCTCCGACAGTCTGAGCGAGTCAGTTCTCATATATGTTATAAGACCGACTGAACCGAGTCCTTCTATCTCTACACCTTCATACAGTTCCTGCGCTACCTTCATAGTACGCTTTGACTGGAAGCCAAGCTTTCTTGATGCTTCCTGCTGAAGAGTTGATGTAATAAACGGCGGAGCAGGTTTTTTGTGTCTTTTTCCGTGCTTTACATTTTCAACAACAGCCTGCTCATTTTCGATTGCATCAAGTATCTCCTGAGCCTGCTGACCGTTTTCTATCTTTATCTTTCCCTCTCTGTTTCCGTAGAAGGATGCCGGGAAAGCCTTTCTGCTTCCCTTTGGAATAAACTTTGCGTCAATAGACCAGTATTCTTCCGGCTTGAAAGCCCTGATCTTGCGCTCTCTGTCAACAATGATCTTTACAGCAACTGTCTGTACACGGCCTGCTGACAGTCCTTTTCTGATTTTCTGTGACAAAAACGGACTCAGCTTATAGCCGACAAGCCTGTCCAGTATTCTTCTCGCCTGCTGAGCGTTCACAAGATCAAGATCGATCTTCCTCGGTGCATCCATTCCGTTTTTGACTCCGGTCTTTGTGATTTCATTGAATGTGACCCGGTTTGTACTGTCAAGATCCAGATCAAGAAGATATGCAAGATGCCATGAGATAGCCTCTCCCTCACGATCAGGGTCGGTTGCCAGATAGACATAGTCGCTTTTGCCTGCAAGCTTCACAAGGTCATCAGCGAGTTTTTCCTTTCCTTTTATTATCTCATATTTCGGTGCAAATTTCTTCTTAATATCAACACTCAAACGGTTAGGATTAAGATCCCTGATATGACCCATTGAGGCAACTACCTCATAATCAGATCCGAGATATTTCTTTATAGTTTTCGCCTTTGCCGGCGACTCCACTATAACAAGCTTTGACATTATCCTTCCTCCGATAATATTTATAGATTCAGTCTTTCTGACTGATTAATACAATTATTGACTAATAAACCGGTACAAGGCAAGTCCTTGAAAAGCAGCCTTATTCGTTTTTCAATTCCCGGCTGCGGTTTATTCTGATTTACACATTTTTCTATTCAGGAAGCTGTTATTGCTCTTTTCTGACAAACCTGTTCCCGGGAAGTCTTACTATCAGTCCGTAAAGCTCAAGCTCTGTTAGCGAAGATAGTACCTCTCCGGCCGGAAGTCCGGTAGAATCCGCAATAGCATCTGAATACACAGGTGTATCCAAAATGGTATGATACACCGTAACAGCCGCCGCTGTCAACTGTTCAGGCAAATTTTTATTTTCACTTTCGTTACTTTTTACATTTCTGTGCATTCTGCTTTCTGTTTTTAGTGTATTTTGTTCAGGCACTGTTCTGATTTCCGTTTCTTTTCGCTTTACACTTCTGCGTTTTTCCGGAGAGCCGCTGTTATTTCTTTGTTTTATCACATCCTGTGCAAGCAGATTGAAATCTCTTGTGGACGTAAACAAAGAAAACATCGTCTTTTTATCCATCGTATATGTCGGATTTCTCATTCCTGGAACTGTTTCCTCATATAAAAGCTTTTCCGTATATTCTTCCATATCAGCGGCTGTATTATCCGCTGTTTCTTCACTTTGCTGCACATCCTCAGTTTTCACTTCAGCTTTTTCATTTTCAGTCTTGTCATAGAATGATTCCTGTTCAGCTTCATAATTAATACAGCCTGCGCTGTCATCTTCCGTGGAAATTCTTCTTCCTATTTCATAACATACCGCCAATGGCATCTCAAGCTCACTGCTTCGGCTGAGCTTCAATTCCCCGGGCTTTGTTGAAATAATATTCAACTGGCTTACACTTACAGCAGGATTGACAAATGTATTATCCGGATCAAGACGATTGCGGGATACCCATGAAATCACATCATTTGCACAAAGCGCAGCCGAGAAACCGCAGCGCAGAAGATAGTTATTTCCGCTTGAAAAAGCATTGTCCATATTTCCCGGTACAGTGAAAACCTTTCTTTTCTGTGCAACAGCGAATCTGACTGTTATCAGCGCACCGCTGCCAAGCCCTGCCTGAATAACAGCGACACTGTCAGACATTCCGGAAATAATTCTGTTTCTTGCCGGAAACGTATATTTTGTCGGAGGATATTTCGGCGGATATTCAGAAATGACCGCTCCTTTTTCCGGAACCTTATCAAGAATATATCTTCTGACCTTGCTTTCAAACATATCAATTCCACAGCCAAGAACACAGACTGTCGAACCTCCTGAACAGACTGCTCCCTTGTGTGCAAAAATATCAACTCCGTATGCTCCACCGCTGATCACTACTGCCGAATTGTCTGCGGAATCATATCCAAAGCTGTACGCAAGTTTTTTTCCTGTTTCATCGGGATTTCTTGTTCCGACGATACCTATCTGAGTCAATGACTGCTGCGGCAGCTTTCCCTTAACATACAACACAACCGGTGGTGTAGCTATCGCAGCAAGCCTTGACGGGTATTCGCTGTTTTTATAGCATATGATATCTATACCCTGCTTATCACAGCTTTCTGCAGTATCAACGCTGTATGAAAGATCCTTTTTCAGAAGTCTTGAAATTTCCTTTTCTGAAAATATACAGGAATTCCTCAGTTCATTTTCATTCGCACGGAAAATATTTTCCGGAGTCACAAAAGTATTTATCGCTGCCGGAAGCTTTTTACTGTCAGTTCCTAAACAGCATTGAAGCCATATCCAATATATTATATATTTATCCATCAAATTCACCCGCCAATCAGACTGCTTGCTGCATTTTTATCCGCAGATAAGCTTGTATAATAGTATCGAAGCTGCTGCGGAGGCATTCAATGATTCTGCCCGTCCCTTCATCGGTATCATAACCCTGTCAGTGCATGCATCTATCGTACTGTCATCAAGACCGTTTCCCTCATTTCCGATAAGCATTACACCGCCGTCAGAAAAATCTGTTTCATTGATATTCACGGCATTTCTCGGAGTTGATGCAAAAGTCCTTATTCCCTTTTTGCCAAGCTCCCAGACTGTCTGCGTAAGATCTTCAACAATACAGACAGGCAATCTGAAAACCGCTCCCATGCTTCCTCTTACGACCTTCGGAGAATAGACATCGCAGCAGTCCGAAGAAAGTATGACTCCGTCTGCGCCGAGTGCTTCTGCTGTTCTCAGGATTGTCCCAAGATTCGAGGGATCCTGTATTCTTTCAAGCGCCGCATAGCAGCTGCCCTTTTCAGCCTTAAAGCTTTTTTCCTCCGACCTTACTATACAAAGAAATCCCTGCGGAGTATCAGTACCGGAAAGCTTGCTGAAAAGCGGAGCGCTCAGCTCAACGCATCTTTTCGCCGCAGAACAGATCAGCCCGGCATTTTCCCTGTTTTTTTCAAATGCCTTCTCCGTAAAGCAAAAGCAGATTATCTGTGCACCTGAGAAGACAGCATCCATACAAAGCCTGATGCCCTCGCACACAAAGCAGGCATTTTCATGTCTGTATTTTGCTGACGACATAAGCTTTGCAATATGTTTTATCAGGCTGTTATCCTTGCTTGTTATTTTTTCAGTCATGTTATTTCCCTTCAAAGTACCTTTCAGCCTGCTCTTTTATATAAAGCGCAGTTTCTGAAATATTTCTGCCGTCCACGTCAACCGTAATATCAGCATATTTTTCATAAAGCGGGACTCTTTCATCATAGAGATCTCTGAGAGTCTGACCCTCACGGATTGCAACACCTCTTTTATGAAGATTTCCAAGCCTTTTTCTTATTTCCTCAAACGGCAGTCTGATATAGACTACAACGCCAATACTTCTGAGATGTTCCATAGCCTCTCTGCCGTAAACAACGCTTCCGCCTGTTGCAATAACTGTATGCTTTGCAGTTAATGACGAATTGATTTCATTTTCAATCCTTTCAAAGCCATCAAGCCCCTCTTCATCGATTATCTCACTGAGGAGTCTGCCGTCTTTTTCCTGTATTATAAGATCGCTGTCAGTAAAGCGAAAACCTGTCGCCTTTGCAAGAACTACGCCGACTGTACTTTTTCCGCATCCCGGCATTCCGATAAGAACTATATTTTTCATGCTACCATCCTTTTATTCTTCTACCGTTTTTCTGTATGCAGTTTTTATTATATCACCACAAATATATAAAAGCAACGTAAAATAAGCAATAATAAAGAAATAATAATCACATTATTAAAGACCCGTTCTCTTTGAAAAGAACGGGTCTTTGAATATAATATCAGGTGCAGCGCTGCGGAATTATCTGTGGCCGCCGCCTCCGCCGAAGCTTCCGCCGCCGCCGCCTCCGCCGCCTCCGCCGCCGCTTCCGCTGTCACTGGGCGGTATATAGCGTCTTGTGGTATGCTCGTGCAGGAACTGGTCTGTAACCTCATTGAATCTGATCCTGTTCCTTGAGGTATAGGCTGAAGCCTTCTGAAGCTCTCTGAATTTATATTGTTTGCGTATTTTTTTGTTGCTGTAAATGCCAATTACTATTCCAAGCAGCAACCCGGCTCCCAGAAATACCGGCCAGTATTTCGGCGGCGGGATTGGCATATCAACGATCTCTCCGAAGAATACATATCTGTAACAGCCCTTTTCATCATTATGATATGAGCATTCCCAGGCCGGGCCATACCTCTTATACTTGCCAAGATCGTAGGTAAAGGTTTCAATAGCCGTTTTTACCTTACTCTTATAAATTTTACTTCCGCTGCTCGGAAGATATTTGTACATATCCTGTATCATTTCTTCAACCCTGTCATCAAAGCCCGATGAAGGGTAATACAGCTTTGCATCATGGCAGGTACATATGTAGTCATATGAACTTGATTGTCCCTCAAAGTCAAGATACAGGAAAACTGAATTCTGATCGTATTCAAGGGTAAACAATTCAATGATACCGTTTCTTGTGAATTCTTCTGTTTCCGGATCTGAGCGGTAATTTCCGCCTATGAATACGGCAACATTCATTCCGATTTTATCAGCAGTTGCCTGAATATTTTCGCAAAGCTTTCCATAGTCGGAATCACTGTCAAAAATCTGTGCTTCGTCCTTATAATATGCATTATTCGTCTTATAATACTTTCCGCTCAGCAGCGACTGCTTTATATCGTTGCCATCATATGAAAAATCATGCACCGGATTGGCAACAGAACTGCCAGATGCGGCAGATGCGGAAACTGACACAACAGAAAAAGCAATCAGAACAGCTGTCAATAATGCAGAAAATCTTTTGATCATAATAACAGCCCTCCTAAGAAATATCCGATTGCAACGACTATCAGTGTTGTCAGAGTTATGATGAATGCAAGATGCCTTTTCATCTTTCCCTCATCAACCGGCAGCTCTCCGGCAATTTTTCCGGTCTGTCCGTTTATAGCATATTCCCATACCCTACCCTTGTAATGGAAGGTCATGAACCACACCGGAAGGAGCATATAGTTCCATCTTAGCTTCTGAACATTATTCTGCATATTTTTTCCGACAAGTCTGTCATAGCCGCATGATGAATCAATAGCTGCTGCATTATTTTCAAACATTCTCTGATGAATTCTCGGATAGACTGATTCCTTTTCCACATCGAATTTATCAGCAAAGAAACCGCTGAGATATGCCATATCAAAATCCTTGATCTTTGAATAATCAAACGGCTCAATAGATTCCATAAGATCATCCTCTATCTTTTTTGAACCGTCAGCAGGAACACCATTATATTCCACATTCAGATCTCTTACAACATTGAACACCTTGGTCTGTGTATATTCATAATTTCCGCTCATCCATGTTCTTACAGTTTCGCCTCTTGCCTGCATTCTTGAGCGTGTTATTGCATCGGCAACCCAGAACGGTACATAAAGACCTGTCATTTTTTCGATCTGTTTTGCAGACACAAGGTCATTCGGAACATATTTTTTATTTTTTGCCCATTCATTGAAATAATCAACTGCCTTGTCTTTTCCGAAAGCAAACGGCAGTACCTTTGAAGGACGGTATTTTCCCTCTATACGGCCTTTTAGTATAACCGGATTATGACAGTAGTAGCAGAATGCAGCTGCCGTATTCATATCAGAAACAATTTCTGCTCCACAGCTCGGGCATTGATATAACCTTGTATTTTCGCTGAATTCGTCTTCTTTCATCTGCTGCTCAGAGCTTTTTCCTTCCTGAGCCGCCTTTTCATTTCTTTCTAATTCTTCCTGTCTGAGTCTTTGTTCATCCTGTTTTGTTTCAGTTTTTTGCTGAACCATCTGATTGACCTGCTGTGCAGTAAATTCTCCTGTACAGTAATCACAGCAGAAAAGCTGCTTATCAGGATCAAATTTAAGCTCCGCACCGCAATTCGGGCATTTATAAAGCTTTACATCCATACTCAACACCTCTGGAATACTCTAATATTATAAACCATGTCACAATTATCAACTGATATTATCCGATATATAGATTATACTATATTACTCTCAACAATGTCAATAATTGTCGGCCCCGGCGTGGCGGCGGCAGCCTGACCGGCGTGCTGCCGGTGTCGCGATTCACGGCTAATATAGCCTGAAAAAGTTTTATTCCGGCACCGCACGGCTTTTTCAGCCTGAACTGCTGACATTATTTCTGCATTAAAAGTCCCAGAATAATTTTACAAGAACTAATCCCCGGCAGCGTGACGCTGCACCCATGACGCGCTATTGCTCCGTATACACTGCGCTCTGACAGAGAAGAACTGTTGCACTCCCGCGGTACTAATTTATTATTTCCATTACTATTCTGTAAGTTT
>ONRO01000067.1 GCA_900320235.1 uncultured Eubacteriales bacterium | reverse complement strand
CCGACAGATGCTATCGTCTGAACCATAATAACATCAAATCCTTTCATTAACGGTTCTGAAAGTAAAATTTTCTGCAAACGAATCATTATTTGTCTGAGCTGTAATTATCAGGGGAGATCTTTTTGCCTTGATTTACGTTTTCAAAAAAGATCCTTTGTTTCCTGCAATAATACTCTTCAATTATTCTGTCTTTGAATTTTCACATTCTACAATTACTTCTTCTTTCTGATTCTGAATGCCGTTTCCGAAAAAGCTGCCCTTTATGACCGGGCAGTCATTTGAATCCCTGCCGCAGGATACTTTTATATATTCATCATTTACGAGCTTATTATTTGTTGGATCAAAGCCATACCAGTAGCCCTTGCACAAAGCCTCGACCCATGCATGGGAAGCACCCTCTCCGAGCATCATTCCAACAACATATCTTGCCGGGATACGTTCCATTCTGAGGAGTGATATCATAATATGTGCATAATCCTGACAAACGCCCTTTCCTAGAGCCATTGCATTTTCTGCACTTTCATGTATTTCGGTTGCACCGGAATTATACCTGAATACATCGGGGATATCTCTCATTATCCTGAGCGTTTTATCATAGGGACTGTCAAAATCCTCAAGAGAAAGCTCATGATGATATTTTTTTAAATGTGCCCCCGGTTCAGTGAGCCTGGTCTGTGCACTGAAAATTGCAGCACTGAATGGACAATCGGTAAATTCCTCAAAGATATCAATTCCTGTACAGGCGGAGCCGCTTATAGATATTTCAAAGGAATCATGCGGATCCTTTATTTTTCCATAGAGCTTTTTATTGCGGAACACATCATCAGTTATCTGAAGGCTTGTGCCCGAGACGGAAGAAATATTGAGTCCGGTTATTCTTTGTCTTTCTGTATCCTGCGGAATGAACATGACGGAAAAGCAGTGATTATTTACAGCTTCACTGTATGTTGCTGTCAGTTTATATCTGAATTTCAAATGTCTGATAATACCGCCCCCTCAGGCAAGAATAAGTTTTCTCAGGAGATTCTTGACATTTTCATAGCTGAAATCTCCATCGGACAGCATATTATCCATTGTATAGAGTATGCTTTCATCATACCTGAGCTTTGCCTTGTAAAGAAAGCCCTTCATTCTTTTGTATGTTCTTTGAATTTCATTGACAGGCTTGTCAAAGCTCAGATAAAGATCAAGTCTTTCAATGCCCTTGCCGAGCTTTATGATATTGCGTATCTGTTCATCATCTATGCTGTCATTGACACAGCCCCAGAATGCATAAATATGATCTGTTACAAGCATCAGATCAGCAATCGGTGAATTGCTGTTTTCTGCTGTTATGATATCATCGATCGCAAGCTGGATATATGCCATTGTTTCTGTTCCGATATAATCCCTCATTACGATTGCATTATCATATGCCTTGTTAAGACTGCTTATTATCGAGTCAGGGTTGCTTTCGTCAAATGCATATTTTCTTTTGAAGACATTGCTTGAGCCGTAAATGTCAGGAATGCCTATTTTTTTGCAGATTAAAGCGTAATAAACCGGATCGGAATCTATCATAATATCTGCTGATTTAAAATAATAATTCAGTGTTGTATGAACCCTTTCCGTATATCTTCCCAGCCAGAAAAGGTGGTCGCTTTTGTCTATCGTGATAATACCCATGTGTCCTTAAAACCTCCGCCCTGTGATGAATTGACTATGAATGAATCCGGATTTCTTGAAAATCTCGTCAGACCGCTTGCCCATACCTTTGTCGTGCGTCCGGTGAGGACAAATGCACGAAGGTCGGCTTTTCTCGGCACTTTACCATTTTCTCCGTCAAGAATATCCAGATCATAGAAATCAATAACCTCCTGTGCAATGAATCTTCTTGGCTCGTTTTTCAGCAGACTGATAAATTCCGCCTTCTTTTCCGCTGACAGCGAGCTTCCGAAAACCACGCCATATCCGCCTGCTTCGGCAACATCTTTGATGACCAGATTGTCAAAGTTGTCAAGTACATACTTCATATCCTTTTCGTAATAAGGAAGATATGTAGGAGCGTTCATCAGTATCGCTTCTTCTCCGAGATAATATTTTATCATTTTCGGAACAAAATAATAGATGCCTTTGTCATCTGCAACTCCGTTACCCGGAGCATTGAGCAGAGCTGCATTTCCTTTTCTGTACGCTTCAAAGATATGCGGAATGCCTATTACAGAATCTTCATAGAAGGTCATCGGATCAAGGTATTCATCAGATATTCTTCGGTAAACTGCACCTACACGCTGCTTTTTGCCGTTGTAGTCAATATAGTAAAGATTATCGTTT
>ONRO01000082.1 GCA_900320235.1 uncultured Eubacteriales bacterium | reverse complement strand
CTGTACGCTTTCAAAGGTCATCGGTGCAGGCTCTGTATTCTGTACGCTTTCAAAGGTCATCGGTGCAGGCTCTGTATTCTGTACACTTTCAAAGGTCATCGGTGCAGGCTTTATATCATCATCAAAGCTCAGCAATGGAGTTTCGTTTTCGTCCTCATCATTCACCGGTGCAGGTTCGTCATCATCAAAGCTGAGTCTGCCGCTGCGAACAAAACCATCCTCAGAAGGCTTGTTTATATCGTTCATTGCCTTTTTCAGATTGGAAAAATCAAGAACCGGAGTTTCATTTTCTTCTGTCGGATCGTCTTCATAAGATTCATCAATGCCGAGTTTGCCTCTTGTCCTGACAGGAGTAGCCTTCATTTTGCGGTCGCCGCCTTTTTTGGGCTGCTCAACAGATTTCGGCTTGCGTTCGGTAGAAATTGCACTGAGAAATTCAGAATCATCATCATCGTCAGAAATTCTGTCCGGTCTTTCATATTTTGCATGAAGAGAATTGCTGATAACAAATGATGCTGCATAAGCAACAAATGCAAGGTCAGCAACACACATAAGTATTCTGCCGATAGTCGGCTCAAGTATCAGTGTGTCAATATTTCCTGTCTGCGGATTCGGTGAAAACATCTTTATAAGAAGGTCAGTAGTCGTGATCAGTCCGCACATCACATAGCAGATGCCGTAAAGTGTACTTCTGCGCACTGCTGATCTTGTTCCGACCTCAGCAAAGAACATTGCCTGATAGAAAAGGAACACTGTAAGGAATGTAACAGAGATAACATCAAACATTTCGGTAGCGTGTATCGAAACCTTTGAATAATCAATAAACAGATTTATCAGTCTGCCGCATGACCAGCCTGTAACAAGCAGTCCGGCAAGGGGGAATTTTACCATTCCGTTATGCTTTGTAAAGGAAACACATGACTCATAAAGCAGCACTCCGCCGCCGGCAAGAGACAATATCGCAAGTATTATGCTTCCTGCAAGAAAAGTTGAAGATCCGAGAGAAAGCAATGAAATAATACCGGTTCCCATTATTGATACAGCTGCAATAAACCCAAATAAGCCTGTCACCTTGCTTTTCGGAGGTGAAAGCTTGATATCGACTTTTCTGTCGGCTATCAGCAGGATCACACCTATCAGCCATACAAGCACAATAGATATTACAAAGATAGCTGAACATATCTCGGAATTAACAAAGAATCCGACACCATTCACATTGAAAATAGTATCGCAGAGCTTTGCGATTCCGCCTATGATACCGAAAATTATCATAGGAATCCATAACTTATTGATTTTCATACAATTCTCCTTCTTTCATAGAGATGTTAGCCTGTTTTTTACACGGATCATGTTATCAGTCATCACGCTGCGACAGGGGGATATATTCCTTGCTGTGTACCATTGAACGGTATGCAGGTCTGATTATCCTGCCGCCATAGGCGACCTCCTCCATTCTGTGAGCACACCAGCCCGCAATTCTTGAAACAGCAAAAAGCGGAGTAAACATCTCACTCGGTATTCCAAGCATATCATATACAAAGCCGGAATAGAAATCAACATTTGCACATATAACTTTTTCGCTTCCCTTGACCTCTCTCATTACCTTCGGAGTAATACGCTCAACACTCTTATACAGTTCAAACTCTGCAAGCATATTCTTTTCCTCTGCGATTCTTGCAGCAGTATCCCTGAGTATTTCCGCACGGGGGTCTGACAGGGTATATACAGCGTGTCCGAAGCCAAAGATCAGTCCGCTGCCGTCACCCTTTTCCTTTCTTATGACAGACGCAAGATAATTGTATATCTGCTCGTCATCCTTCCAGTCAGCAACATCATTTTTAAGCTCGTTCATCATTGTACGCACTCTCAGGTTCGCACCGCCGTGTCTTGGTCCCTTCAGCGAACCGATAGCCGCTGCTATTGCTGAATATGTATCAGTTCCCGAGCTTGAAAGTACCCTTGTCGAGAAAGTAGAGTTATTTCCTCCTCCGTGTTCTGCATGGAGTATCATGCACAGATCAAGGAGCTTTGCTTCAGAATCGGTGAATTTTGTATCGAATCTCAGTGCACGGAGTATTGATTCGCTTGTTGAAAGCGAAAGATCAATCGGATGGAAGAACATACTTTCCTTATCGAAAGCCCTTCTCTTCACCTGATAGGCATATGTCATTATTGTCGGGAGTGAAGCGATAAGCTGTATCGACTGACGCATTGTATTTTCAAGGGATGTATCATCAGGATATTCATCAAAGGTATACAGTCCGAGAACAGAATGAGCAAGCTTGTTCATTATATCCCTTGAAGGAAGCTTCATTATCATATCCTCCGCAAAATCATGCGGAAGCTCTCTGTAATGGCCCAGAATTTCCTTGAAACGGCTGAGATGAACTTCATCAGGCAGACTTCCGAAAAGAAGAAGCCATGCAGTTTCCTCAAAGCCGAACCTGTCCTCACTCACACAGGCAGCTATTATATCCTTTACATCATATCCTCTGTATGTAAGCTTTCCCTTGTCCGGTATTCTTTCACCGTCTGCAATAAGGAAGCCGTGTACATTACATATATTAGTAAGACCTGCCATAACACCTGTTCCGTCAGGATTACGCAGACCTCTTTTTACTCCGTAGGTCAGATAATCACGCTGATTGAAGCCATTATATCTGCGATATTCATCACAAAGTTCAGTAAGCTTATCATTATAAAAACCTGCCGGTGCAGTCATTGCACATTCCTCATTTCATAAACACACTGCAAGGACAATGCCGCAGTGCTTTTTTCAAAGCGGAGAAATCTCACGCCGATTTATTATCCGGAAATACCGACAGCACAGTGTTCCGATAATAATACATCCTATATTTTAACTTTTTTTTGCTCATATGTCAAGGATAGACGACATATTGTTTGTATATACGAAGAAAAAAATCTTATTGAAGGAGTGAAAAATTTGAAAAGACGCTTTATCGTTACCTTGTCCCTGTTTCTTGCCATGGCTGTTATTCCGGCACTCTCCATCAGGCAGACTACTGCGCTGAACAATTCCGATGCAGGAAAGGCACCGTCTTCCGGTATTTCAGACAAACAGTCCGACCGGGTGCAGGACAGCTTCATAATACTTGACACATCAAGCGAAAAAACGCTTGAAATAAACGGAAGAGAGTTTCTTTACGGTGCTCTGAGTTATGAGATGCCGCCCTCATTCGAGCCCGAAGCCCTCAAAGCACAGGCTGTTGCCGTTTACACATATTTTTCCCGTCTGAGAAAGGCACAGCGTTCATCTCCGGACAAAAATCTCAGCGGAGCAGATTTTTCCGCAGATCTTTCAGCCGGTCAGTTCTATCTCAGCGAAGACCAGCTCAGAGAAAGATGGGGCAGTTCATTTGAAAAAAGCCGCAAAAAAATCAAAGATGCCTGTGACAGTGTTTACGGGCTTGTGCTGACAGACAACAAGGGCGAGCTTATAGATGCCGCCTATCATGCAATATCAAACGGATCAACTGAAAATTCAGAAGATGTTTTCGGAATCAGAAACGAGCATCTCCGAAGCGTTGCAAGCCCCGGAGATGCATTTGCACCTGATTATATTACAGATGTTGTATTTTCATGTGATGAATTCCGTGACAATCTCAAAGCGACCGGTGCCGGAATAAGCTTTTCAGGAAAGCCTGAAAACTATATTAAAAGCATTGACCGCACCGATGCCGGCACGGTCAGGAGTATTGAGATATGTAACTACAGCTTCACAGGCGATCAGATACGAAAAGCTTTTTCCCTGAGAAGCGCCTCATTTGAGGTTGAGTACAGCAACAAGCTTTTCACCTTCACTGTCAGAGGCTACGGCCACGGTGTAGGTCTGAGTCAGTACGGTGCACAGTACATGGCAAAAAACGGTGCAGACTTCAAAGAAATCCTCACACATTATTACAAGGATATCAGGCTTGATTCAGCTATTGACTAATATACATTCCCTGATCCCGTCAGGAGAAGAAACATACATTGGTTTTCCTGCTGTATAATGCTCGTCCATTTCTTCTCTTGATCCGTATCCGTAAAGACAGCCGATATAATCACAGCCGACCTTTGCAGCACCGTCTGCATCATATTTTGTATCTCCTATCATTACAATACGGTCCTCAGGCGACTGTCTGAGTGCATCTATGACATAATTCATAACATCAATCTTGTCGTGTCTGTGCTTTTCACCCTCAGGCAGAGTGCCTGTAAGAGATGTCGAGCCGCCCACAACATCGAAATATCTGTCAAGCTCAAGCATTTTTATAATTCTGTCGGTAAATTTCTGATATTTTGTCGATGCAACTCCAAGTCTTACGCCCTCGGTCTTCAGCGCTTCAAGCACAGGTATCATTCCGTCATATACCCTGTTCTTGTATATTCCGGTTTCAAGAAAATTCCTTTTATATATCTCGACCCCGACCTTTGCATCAGCCTCGTTAAAGCCGACTCTTTTCAGGCTTTCATACATCGGCGGACCTATAAAACGTCTGATCTCCTCCTCATCGGGAAGAGGTCTGTCCATTTCCCTGAAGATCATTCTTACACATTCAAGTATCCCCTCTCCTGATTCGCTGAGAGTGCCGTCAAGATCGAACAATGCGATGTCATATTTTTTCATGCTTTTTCTATCCTTTTCTTTTTTTCAAACCGCAACGTGTGATATTCTCCTTATT
>ONRO01000167.1 GCA_900320235.1 uncultured Eubacteriales bacterium | reverse complement strand
ATTGAAAACTATTTGTATTATACCTCATATAATCATATAATACAATCAGCTGATAATAAAAAACTTTCTGTGATATGCATATATACAAAGCAGATTGTAAAATAACCGGATCCTTTTCATACTGCCGGATAAACAGAACAATAAAGGAGGTGCCGCTATGAAACAAATGAAGCTTTTTCCGCTTGCATGGCCGATATTTGTCGAAACTGCTCTTTTCATGCTGTTTGGTTTTATTGATGTATATGTAATGAGCAGATATAACGATCTTGCAGCATCTGCCGTAAATGCTGCAAATCAGGCGATTTCTGTTGTAACCATCGTTTTCAGCGTGATTTCAGGCGCAAGTGCTGTGCTTATATCCCAGTATCTCGGCGCAGAGAAAAAGAAATCCGCTTCAAAAATAGCTGCACTGTCCATAAGCTTCAATGTCATCTCCGGTCTGGTCATCAGTATTTTCCTGCTTCTGCTTTGCAGACCGATAATGACCCTGATGGGCGCTAAAGATGAAATAATGGATTTTGCCTGTCAGTATCTTTCTGTTGTCGGAGGTTTCATATTTGTTCAGGCATATATGAGTGCAGTTTCAGTGATTATCAGAAACCACGGTATGACCCGTATCACAATGTATATATCGCTCGGAATGAATATTCTTAATGCAGTTCTTGATGTTCTGCTGATACCCGGATTTTTCGGAATGCCCTGTCTTGGAGTTGCAGGAGCAGCAATCGCAACAGCTGTAAGCAGAGGGCTGGGAGCTGTCGTAATGACGGTCTTTCTTTTCAGAAAGGTGGAAAGTCCGAAGATTTTCAGACTGATGAAGCCTTTCCCGAAAAAGGATCTCGCTGATATTATGAAGATAGGAATACCGAGTGCGCTTGAAACATTTTTATATAATCTTTCACAGCTTGTGATAACCTCACTTGTACTGAATTTTCTGTCACCGGACGAGCTCGTCACAAAAACTTATGTACAGAATATCACAATGTTTTTCTACCTTTTCTCCGTTGCAATCGGTCAGGCATCGCAGATATTAACAGGTCATTATGTCGGGGCAAAAAAACTCGACAAAGCTTATCACAGCGGTTTTCATGCATATTTCTTTGCTCTGGTTTTTTGCACTGCGATAAGTGCCGGGGGTATACTTCTGAGATATCCCCTGATGGGAATATTCACAGACAACGCAGCAGTCATTACTCTCGGAGCAAATATTATTATCTTCAATATCATCCTTGAATTCGGCAGAACAACAAACCTTGTCATTATTGCAAATCTTCGCGGAGCAGGTGATGTATATTTCCCGACAGCCTGTGCGATTTTTTCTAACTGGCTGATAAGTGTTTTCGGGGCATTTCTGCTGGCGGTAGTCTGCGGCTTCGGTATATACGGTCTGTGGGCTGCGCTTGCTGCTGATGAATGTATCAGGGGGGTACTTATGATAATCCGCTGGAAGAGCGGCAAATGGCGTACAAAAGGTATTACCGTAAAAGCTGCGGTGCCTGCATGATGAATGGAACCTTATCACGATAATTGAAACAGCTCAGATATAATTTCCGGAAAGGATAAATACTTGTGCATTCAGAAATGAAATAAATAAACATTATTAACTATAAAAACATTAAATAAGCAGGGAGGAATGATCATGGAACTTGCCGCAGTAATGCACCGTGCAGTAAATGAATTCTGCTATGCAGCAGACAAGGATACGGTTGTCGTAACATTAAAGACCGCAAAGGATGTGGCCCGTGCCTTTATCGTTCATGCCGACCCGTTCATACATGAGCTGAAAATGAAACGGGAATGGTTCGGAGAAAAGCTTGAAATGGAAAAATATCTGGAGCTTGAGCGTCATTTTATCTGGCGTATAAAGCTAAAACCGCCATACAAACGATTGCAGTATTATTTCATAATAGAAAATGACAGCGAATGCTTTGAAGTGTATGACAATAAAATAACTCCGCCTGAAAAAAGCGCAGAAAGCTCAAAGCTTTATTTCAAATTCCCGTGGCTTAACAGTTCTGATGTGATCACACCTCCTGACTGGGTCAGGGATACAGTATGGTATCAGATAATGCCCGACCGTTTTGCAAGAAGCAGCAATTTTGTGAATGACGGCCGTTTCAAGGACTGGGCTGATATGTCGCACAAGCATTTTTCTGATATTTTCGGCGGAAGTCTCAGAGGAATTACCGAAAAGCTTCCCTACCTGAAAGACCTCGGCATAAGCGGGATCTATATGACTCCGATCTTTAAATCACCGTCGAACCACAAATACAATACCTCGGACTATAAATGCGTTGACCCTGACTTCGGAACAGAGGATGACCTCAGGGAGCTTGTAAAAAGTGCGCACAGTTATGGGATAAGAGTTATGCTCGATGCTGTTTTCAATCACTGCGGCTCTCAGTTTGCGCTCTGGCAGGATGTCCGCAAAAAAGGCAGGGATTCAAAGTATTACGACTGGTTTTTCATCAACAGTGAGGATTTCAGCAGGGAGGATTTTTCGACTGCTGACGGACGCTTCTATTCCTTCTCCTTCTGGTCTGGTATGCCTAAGCTGAATACAAACAATCCTGAGGTCGTGAAATACTTCACGGAGCTTTGCACCTATTGGGCTGAGGTCTGGGATATTGACGGAATACGCTTTGATGTCGGAGATGAAATTTCCCACAGCTTTGTCAGAAGTCTTCATTCTGCTCTTAAATCAGTCAAGCCGGATATTTTCCTTCTCGGCGAAATATGGAACGATTCTCTTTCCTGGGTAACGACAAAGGAATATGACAGCGTTATGAATTACCCGTTCAGCGGCTGCGTGAACGATTTCTTCCGCAGCACAGGAAAAGATATAAAAGAGCTTGTTTATACTCTCAATTTCTGCCGTTCACTTTATCCCGAGCAGGTCACTCAGGTGCTTTTTAATTTTCTTGATACTCACGATACAGCAAGGGCTGCGGAAAGCTGCAAAAACAACGACGTACTTCTGCAGAAGCTTGCATTTCTTCTTTCGATGCCCGGAACCCCGTGCATTTACTACGGTACTGAGCTTGCACTTCACGGCACACCTGAGGATCTTTTCAACAGGCAGTGTATGCCCTGGGACAGCCTGAATGACACTCAGCGCAAAACAATGCTGGAAAAAACCTCCGCACTGATACACCTCAGAAATGAATATCCGGAAATGAAAAGCAATGAAATTCGTTTTGTCACAAATGAATCTTACCCCGGACTTATCTGCTGCAAAAAATCCGAAAGACTTACCGTTTGCTTCAATGTTCAGGGAAGACCGCTTGAATATTTGCCTGACGGAAAAATAATCTATTCCAATAATTATGAAAATGGCATAATTAATACAGATGGTATAATAATCTCGGCTGATCACTAATGGTATTTTACCCAAAATAATTCATGCAGCAAAGTGAATAATGTCATATTGTTGAATTTAATTAGACAATATCACAAATTAAAGCAAAAACTTTTCAGCATATCGCTGATTTTTTATTAATTTATAAAAATAATTATTGTTTTTT
>ONRO01000168.1 GCA_900320235.1 uncultured Eubacteriales bacterium | reverse complement strand
ATATCATCCGGAAGGGAATCGGCGCCGATTTTCTCATGGTGATAAGTCGGAACGACCTCTGCGATAATTTCCTCTACCTCATCCTTACGGTTTTTCTGAGCGGCATAATAAAGATGCGTAAGATGTCTGAAGAAAAGATCCTCACTGAATTCGATAGGCTTACCAATATATATTTTTTTGTTATCGGTCTTTGTAATGCCCTCCTCATTAAGAAGAAGCTCCTCATAAAGCTTTTCTCCGGGACGCAGACCGGTATATTCTATCTTGATATCCTCATGAGGTCTGAAGCCTGAAAGTCTGATTAGATTTTCGGCGAGAACGCTTATTTTTACAGGCTCACCCATATCAAGGATAAAGATTTCCCCGCCCTTTGCAAGGCTGCCGGCTGTAAGCACAAGTGAAACAGCCTCCGGGATAGTCATAAAGTAACGTATAATATCGGGATGAGTAACTGTAACAGGTCCGCCTGTTCTGATCTGTTCCTTGAACAGCGGGATAACAGAACCATTGGAGCCGAGCACATTTCCGAAACGGACAGCCACAAAATTTGTTTTGCTTCGTCTGCCCATCATCTGGATTATCATTTCACAGATACGCTTTGACGCACCCATAACGCTGGTAGGATTGACTGCCTTATCTGTGGATATCTGCACAAAATTCTTAACATGGAATTTATCTGCTGTTTCAACGAGCTTGAGAGTACCGAAAACATTATTTTTGACAGCTTCTTCAGGGTTTGTTTCCATAAGCGGAACATGCTTGTGAGCAGCCGCATGGAAAACAACGTCAATTTTTCTTGTTCTGAAAATATGCTCAAGCTTTTTCCTGTCACGGACAGAAGCGATCTGAACCTCAAATGAAAGATCGCTGCCATGCTTTCTTATCAGCTCCTGCTGGATCTCATAGGCATTGTTTTCATAAATATCGAGGATTATCAGATGTTTCGGATTAAGTCTTGCGATCTGACGGCAAAGCTCAGAGCCTATCGAACCGCCTCCGCCTGTCACAAGAACCGTCTGACCGATAATATATTTGCCGTATTTTTCCGTATCAAAAACGACAGGTTCACGACCGAGAAGGTCCTCTACTTCGACCTGACGGATAGAGGAAGTTATCGGAACGCCAGAAGTCATAAGGTTATAAATATTCGGAATTATCTTTACCTCAAGATGAGTCTGGGTACATGCATCAAGAATTCTTTTCTTATCAGCGACGCTTATCTGTGAGATCGTAAAAAGTATTACTTCGATACCGTATTCCCTGCACAGCTCAGGAATTTCATATGTTGTACCAACGACCTTTACGCCGGATATTCTCCTGTGGAGCTTTTCCTTGTCATCATCCACAATACAGATAGGTATATATTCATTTCCGGGTGTTTTTGAAAGCTCGCTGAGAACTGAAAGCGCACCCTCACCCGCACCGATGATAAGCAGCCGTTTTTTTGGTTTCTGGGCAAGGCTTCTTCTTTCGAGGATCTTATTGAGTCTGTACACGATCCTGAAAAGCATCACAAAGAACGACGACATCAGTGCAAAGGTCACATAAACCCTTGTTCCGAGATTGAATTCAGGTCTGAAAACACCTATGAACATTGTTCCCGACATAAACGTCAGGTTTGCCGTCAGGGAAGCGATCGCAGCATAGAAAAAATCCTCAATATCCGCATACCGCCACAGCTTGTCATACAGTCTGAACAGCACAAACACTGTTACGAAGCAGACATTGACAATCAGCAGTCCCCAAAGAAAGACTGTAAGATCTCCGCTGAGCGAAAGATTATTCTTATTGATACCGTAAGCCAGGTAGTAAGAAAGATTCCACAGAACAAGATCGCACAGGAAAAGAATCAACCTGCGGTGCTTGCCGATAGCATTATATATTTTAAACATAAAGTTTATCATTCTCCATACGGACGAGGTCCGTTTATTTTATCGACCCGTTTTCTGAAAAGCAAAGGCGGCAGGAAAAAGCACTGCCCTGCACAGTCACAGACCGGTGAGAAAACTGCTGAGCCGGTCAGCCGATCAGAAAGACGGATTATTGATTATCTAAACAATTATATTACTTTTTTTTCTAAATTACAATAGTATATGCAGAATTCACTTAATTTATGTACGACAAAAGGAAGAATTTGCTGTTATTTTGTCGATTATTGTTCTTTTATAGAATAATACATCCGGCAGTTTGATATATAATATTATTTTGAATCGGACTAACATTTTGCTGAATATTAAGTAGTTTTTTTCACAAAGTGCTGATGATCTATAATAATGAATAATTGGATAATTGAGATAATTTCTTGAAAAGAGTATCAGAAAAGATACCTCCCTTTAACAACGGGAGCTTAGCAGCAGAAAAGAGGAATGAGTTAATGGTCAGAATAGGTCTTGATATAGGCTCAACAACTGTAAAGTGTGTAATGCTTGATGATAACAATAAAATAATATACCAAACCTACGAAAGGCATTACTCTCAGATAACAAGCAAGATCGCAGAGCTTCTTAAAACCGTAAGGAAACATATTCCTCAGGGACAGAAGGCTGCGATCGCAATGTCAGGTTCTGCCGGCATGGGTGTTGCAGAAGCCTGCGGAATAGATTTTATCCAGGAAGTATATGCAACAAGAGTTGCAGCAAATACCTTTATCCCCGGCACAGACGTTGTAATAGAGCTCGGTGGCGAGGACGCAAAGATACTTTTCCTTTCCGGCGGAATGGAAGTACGCATGAACGGCTCATGTGCAGGCGGCACAGGTGCATTTATTGACCAGATGGCGACACTTCTCAATGTGCCCATCGAAGAACTGAACGGACTTGCAGAAAAGCATGAAAAAACCTATACCATCGCTTCACGCTGCGGAGTTTTTGCAAAAACTGATATCCAGCCTCTGCTTAATCAGGGTGCAAAAAAGGAAGATGTAGCCGCAAGTATTTTCATGGCTGTCGTAAACCAGACTATCGCAGGTCTTGCACAGGGCAGGGAGATCACCGGAAAGGTCGTATACCTCGGCGGTCCGCTGACATTCATACCACAGCTCAGACGTGGCTTTGACAAGGCTCTGAAAACAACAGGCATCTGCCCGGAGAATTCGCTTTACTATGTATCTCTCGGAGCAGCGCTCTGCTCAGAAAAGGAGATCGACTTTGATTCAACCGAGCAGAAAATAGAAAAATACAGGGGCACAGGCAATTTCGCCTTCAACAAGCCTCTTTTCAATAATGAACAGGAGCTCAGGGAGTTCCGTGAAAGACATGCAAAGGCAAAGGTCGGAAAAGGCAGCCTTGAAGGCTATAAGGGCAAGGCATTTGTCGGAATTGACGCAGGTTCAACAACAGTGAAGGGTGTTGTAACTGACGAAAACGGGACCCTGCTTTATTCCGAATATCTTTCAAACAGCGGAAATCCTGTTCCGATAGTCAAGAAATTCCTTGAAAATGTATATAACAAATGTCCTGCCATACGCATAGCAGGAACAGCCGTTACAGGCTACGGCGAGGAAATAATCAAAAACGCCTTCGGAATTGATTTCGGCGTTGTTGAGACCATCGCACATATGACAGCCGCTAAAAAATTCATGCCTGATGTTGAATTCATAATCGACATCGGCGGTCAGGATATAAAATGCTTCAAGATACACGGCGGCGTTATTGACAATATCTTCCTGAACGAAGCATGTTCATCGGGCTGCGGCTCATTCCTGCAGACCTTTGCGAATGCCCTGGGATACAGCGCTGAGGAATTTTCGCAGATCGGACTTCTCGCAAAGCAGCCTGTTGACCTCGGCTCAAGATGCACTGTATTTATGAATTCATCTGTAAAGCAGGCTCAGAAGGACGGCGCTACAATAGAGGATATATCCTCAGGTCTGTGCCTGAGCGTAGTCAAGAATGCGCTTTATAAGGTCATCCGTGTTTCAAGCCCGAGAGAGCTTGGACAGAAGATCGTTGTTCAGGGAGGAACCTTCCTAAACGATGCTGTACTGCGTGCATTCGAGCAGGAAATGGGCGTTGACGTTATCCGCCCGGATATTTCCGGACTTATGGGAGCATACGGTGCTGCCCTATACGCACAGAGCAAGGTGACAAAGAATTATAAATCAACTGTCCTGAATCTTTCACAGCTTGAACAGTTCTCTCATGATATCAAAGCGATAAACTGCGGCGGCTGCAGCAATAACTGCCGCCTTACCGTAAACACCTTCAGCGGAGGAAGACGCTTCATCGCAGGAAACCGCTGCGAAAAGCCGGTCACAAAAAAATCCCCCGACGACAGCATGAATATCTATCAGTACAAGCTTTCACTTCTGAAAAGTTACAGACCGAAGGAAGGCGCAAAAAGAGGAAAGATCGGCATACCGCTCGGACTCAATATGCTTGAGCTTCTCCCCTTCTGGCATACTTTCCTGACGATGCTTGATTTTGAGGTTGTCGTATCGCCCTATTCAAACAGAAAGCTGTATCTTCACGGTCAGCAGACGATCCCGTCTGATACAGTCTGCTTCCCGGCAAAGCTGATGCACGGTCATGTACAGTGGCTTCTTGACAATGGAATAAAACAGATTTTCTATCCATGCATGTCCTATAACTTTGACGAGCATCTCGGCGATAACCATTACAACTGCCCTGTTGTAGCATATTATCCTGAGGTAATACATTCAAATGTCAGAGGACTTGACGATGTAAAGCTTTTCCATGAATTTGTCGGAATCCACAGACCAAAGGATTTCCCCAAAAAGATCCATGCCGAGCTTCTGAAATATTACAGTGATATTTCCCTCAAGGAAGTAAAAGCGGCTTCAAAGGCAGCCTATGCCGAATACGAAAGCTATATGAAAAAGATCAGAGAAAAGGGAAATGAGATAATCAAAAAGGCAAATGAACAGGGCAAGGAAATAATCGTTCTTGCCGGAAGACCCTATCATGTAGATCCGGAGATAAACCACGGAATAGATAAGCTTATCACAAGCTTTGACGTTGCCCTTGTATCGGAGGATATCATCAGCAACAAGGTAGCGAAGAAGGTACGCACAAGCGTGCTCAACCAGTGGACATATCATTCAAGAATGTATGCTGCTGCTGAGTATGTAAGTCATTTTGACAATATGAATCTTGTGCAGCTTGTATCCTTCGGATGCGGCGTTGATGCGATAACGACGGACGAGGTCAGGGCAATACTTGAACGTAACGGAAAGATATATACACAGATCAAAATTGACGAGATCACGAACCTCGGTGCGGTAAAGATAAGACTAAGAAGTCTGCTTGCCACAACGAACAGCAGCAAAAGCTGATCAAAGAAAGCAAGGAAAAACAGGCTCAGCTGAAAGGCGGTTGATATAATGGCAAAGCTGGTATATGACAAAACCGGCAGACTGGTTTTTACCAAGGAAATGAAAAAGGAAGAATATACCATCCTCATACCGATGATGGCAAGGATACATTTCAGCATAATGAGCAATGTATTCATTCATTACGGCTACAAGGCAGTTCTTCTTGAAAACGAAGGCCCCGAGATTGCTCAGGTAGGACTGAAATATGTGCATAACGACACCTGTTACCCTGCCCTGCTGGTAATCGGACAGCTGATACACGCACTCCAGAGCGGAAAATATGACGTAAACAAAACCGCACTTATGATAACACAGACAGGCGGCGGCTGCCGTGCGTCAAATTATATACATCTTCTGAGGAAGGCACTTGTAAAGGCAGGCTTTGAAAACGTTCCGGTCATTTCCCTGAATATGTCGGGACTTGAAAAGAACAGCGGCTTTTCACTCACCCTGCCCATGATACGCCGCATTGCAGCAGGACTGATCTACGGCGATATGATAATGGCTCTTGACAATCAGACAAAGCCCTATGAGATCAATAAGGGCGACAGTGCAGCCCTCGTCCAGAAATGGATCGACAAGCTGACAGAAACACTTGCAAACGGCCATGGCTTCACCAAAAAGGAAATAGCCGAAAACCTTGACAGCATTGCAAATGATTTTTCAAAGGTAAAGGTAAACAGAGTGCCGAAAGTGAAGGTCGGAATCGTCGGCGAGATCTACGTTAAATACTCCGGGCTTGGAAATAATAACCTTGAGCAGTTTCTGTATGATCAGGGCTGTGAGGTAAATCTGCCCGGCATACTGGGCTTTGCACTGTTCAAGGTAGATAACCGTATGGAGGATATCACCCTATACGGCGGCAGCAAGGCAAAATATCTTGTTGTCAAAAAGCTTTTCAATTACCTGATAAGTCTTGAGGAGCTGATAATAAACAGTCAGAAAAAATACGGTTTCCGTCCGAACGGCACATATGCGCATACAAAATCCCTTGTCAAGGGAATGGTAGGCTATGGAAGCAAGATGGGCGAAGGCTGGCTTCTGACAGGAGAAATGCTTGAGCTTATTGAAAGCGGCTTTGAAAACATCGTCTGCACACAGCCCTTCGGCTGTCTGCCGAATCATATAAACGGCAAGGGAATGATAAGACCCATCAAGATGCTCGATCAGAGAGCAAATATTGTTGCGATAGACTACGATCCGGGCGCACCGAAGGTAAATCAGGAAAACCGAATAAAGCTTATGCTTGCAGTTGCAAGAGAGCAGATGAATAAAAACGGAAAGGCAGAGCCTTCCGCAGACTGAAATGGTGACATATGAAACAGACACCCAGAGTCAACTACCAGCTGGTACTTGACGAAACACTGAAGAAAATAAAAGACTCGGGCACACGTCCGGGTCTTTTGCTGCATAGCTGCTGTGCACCGTGCAGCAGCTATGTACTTGAATACCTGACACAATATTTTGACATCACAGTATTCTATTACAATCCGAATATATCTCCGGAATCAGAATACCGCCATCGTGTTGATGAAATACAGCGGCTTATCAGTGAGATGTGTCCGCAGGTTGGTTTTATCGAAGGGAAATACGAGCCGGAGCGATTTTTTGAAATGGCGAAAGGGCTTGAAAAAGAGCCGGAGCGGGGTGCACGCTGTCTGAAATGCTACCGTATGCGTCTTGAGGAAGCAGCGATAGCGGCAAGGCAAAGCGGCAGCGACTATTTCACGACAACGCTGTCGATCTCACCGCAAAAAGACAGTATGGTACTCAATGCAATCGGAAAAGAGATAAGCGGACTTTACGGCGTACCATATCTGTATTCAGATTTCAAAAAGCGTGGCGGCTACAAGCGTTCGACAGAGCTTTCAGCAAAATTCAGTCTTTACCGTCAGAATTACTGCGGCTGTGTTTATTCAAAAGCAGAGGCAGCAATGAGAAATTCCGCAAAAAACGGCTGAATTCCGCAAAAAGTAAACATATCCGGGGTGACAGCAATGCATTATAAAAAGGTAAAGGGAATACTGTCCCGAAATAACGGAATGAATCTGTACCGTGGCTGTCAGCACGGCTGTATATACTGCGATTCACGAAGCAGATGCTATAATATGGAGCATGACTTTGAAGATATCGAAGTCAAGGAGAATGCGCTTGAGCTTCTTGAAGATACGCTAAGGAGAAGAAAGAAATGCTGCATGATCGGAACGGGAGCAATGACAGACCCGTATATTCCGCTTGAGCTGCAGCTCGGGCAGACAAGAAAAGCTCTGCTGCTGATTGAAAAATACGGCTTCGGAGCGACAGTTCATACAAAATCCGCAAATGTGCTGAGGGATACGGATATACTGCGGCGCATCAATGAAAAAACAAAGGCAGTTGTACAGATGACGCTTACAACAGCAGACGAAGCACTTTGCAGGATAATCGAGCCGAATGTCAGCACCACCGCACAAAGAGCGGAAGCACTGAAAAAACTGCATGATGAAGGTATTCCTACTGTTGTGTGGCTGTGTCCGATACTGCCGTTTATCAATGACACAAGGGAAAATATCAGCAGTATTCTTGAGATATGTGCAAATGCCGGAGTCAAGGGAATACTCTGCTTCAATATGGGGCTTACGCTGCGTGAAGGAAACAGGGAATATTTCTATCGTCAGCTTGACAGGCATTTTCCCGGCATGACAGATCGGTATATCCGTAATTTCGGCGACCGCTATGCAATCAACAGTCCGCACAATGCCGGGCTTATGAAGCTTTTCCACAGTTTCTGCCATGAACACGGTATCATGCATGACAACACACAGATATTTGAATATCTGAATAAATTTGAAGAAAAAAATGTCCCGCAGCAGCTGAGCCTGTGGGACTGAAATAAAACTGCCTCAAGGCAGAATTGAAAACGGGACTGTCGCATCAATGAAGTGCGGCAGCCCCGTTTATTATTATGATAAAACACTTTCGGAAAGCTTGTGTTATTTTCCGATTCAGCATTATTCCAGTTTATCTATCCAGCCCACATAACCCTGAGTATACTGATTATCTGTAATGGCCGTATATCTGCTCTGATCTCCGATATCGTCAAGGAAACCGTTATATGCACGGTAGATATTGCCTGATTCATTGTCATAGACACGCTCATATTCTCCGATCATATCCGAGCGTTTTTCCTGAATGATAGTATCAGACTTGTTTCTTTCCTCAAAAGCCTCAAGAACAGGATCGGTATCGTTTACGCTGGAGGTAGGTTCTCCTATGGACTGGGCAATCGCACGCCACTCCTGAATATAATAATCAGTATATTTAAACGAGGTTGCAAGCTCAGCAAGAACCGGCGACCAGCTTACAAACTGACCCTGTGGTGCCCACTGGGAAATAACGCAGTTGATCGACCACGTTCCGTAATTTGCTCCCCGTATAACAACATCACGGGATTCCATCACCGCTGCCGAGTAAATGCCCTCTCCCTCCACATTATCGTCCTTGAAGGTCGCATAGATAGTCTGATAATCCCTCATAGGATATTTCGGGATAAGAGACTGGATAAATTCCTTATTTGCCGGAACGCATGAATTCTGAATATTGAAATACTCCGTCGAAGCAGCAAATTTTGTCTTGAAATACTCTTCTACTGTACCATCCTGAAGCGACATATTCATTCCGAGAGCCTGCATCATGGAAGCATCCTTTGATGCATAATCGTGGTCAATATTATACATTCCCACAGTTAAGTCAGGAGCTGTCGCCATCCATTCCAGACGGTTAGCATCTCCCTGCCATTGTACCTGCCAGCCCTTGGGGATAGTGAGCGTGAAATACTGGTTTGAATAATTCTCCCATTCAACAACCGTCCAGTCAGCCGGTCTGACATTGACATCTGAAATATCAACGGTCTTATTTCCGGATGCAGATGATACATCTGAAGAAACCTCCGGCTCTGAATCCTGAGCGGCACTGCTTTCCTTCTCCTCAGATGACTCTGCACCGGAATCATCTCCGTTCGGAGCATCTGACGACTGAGCCTGAGAATCATCAGTTTTTTCTGAATCCTGAGTCACGGAAGAAACACTGCTCTGATCATCATCAGAACGTCCCGGGTTCTGCTCAGGCGGAGTATTCTTACATCCTGAGATCAATGCTGAAACCATAAGGGAAGCAAAAATAATTGAAAGAACCTTTTTCATGCGATCATCTCCTTTGTCAAAACAGAAATACTGCTGCCGCACATTTTCAAAGAAAAGTCTGCGTATAAAAAGCCGTATCTGTGCATATCTTCATAAGCTGCTGACCGGAACAGCCTTTTATACATTGTTTCAGTTATAAAAGTCATACCGGGAACGCCCCGGCATAACATAATATAATTATTTAAAGTAAGCTACGCCGCTTTCAAAGAGTTTCTGATCCTTTTCAAACGGGGTATTGAAATAAAGGTTTTCGCCCTTTCTTTCGGAATGGCCCATCTTTCCGAGGACACGTCCGTCCGGACTTGTGATACCCTCGATAGCACAAACAGAACCGTTTGTATTGAATTCGATATTTCCTGAAGGATTGCCCTCAAGGTCAACATACTGAGTTGCGATCTGACCGTTTCTGATGAGTGTGTCAAGCATTTCATCAGTTGCAACGAATCTGCCCTCGCCGTGTGAGATCGGGACAGAGAATACATCGCCTGCATTTACGCCTGAAAGCCACGGTGATTTCACAGATGTAACTCTTGTATATGCCATATGAGAAATATGTCTGCCGATAGTGTTATATGTAAGAGTCGGGTCGTCAGGTTTAAGCTCTCTTATCTCGCCGTAGGGCACAAGACCAAGCTTGATAAGTGCCTGGAAGCCGTTGCAGATACCGAGCATAAGACCGTCACGTTTTTTCAGAAGCTCATTTACAGCCTCGCTGACTCTCGGGTTACGGAAAGTAGTTGCAATGAATTTACCCGAACCGTCCGGCTCGTCACCGCCTGAGAATCCGCCGGGGAGCATTATCATCTGAGAATCATTGATAAGCCTTACCATTTCGGAGATTGTTTCCTCAATAGCATCCGGAGTAAGATTACGAACGATAAGAAGCTGAGGATCTGCGCCTGCCTTTGCAAAAGCTCTTGCTGTATCGACCTCACAGTTTGTGCCCGGGAATACAGGGATAAACACTTTCGGTACAGCTGTTCTGATAACAGGAGAAGAAGTATTTCTTTCGGTGTAAAGCGGGATATTCTTTGTGATCTCAGGGCACTTAGCCTTTGTCGGGAATACGCTCTCAAGCTTTGCGCCCCAGATATCGATAAGCTCATCAATTGCAAGCTCTGCACCGTTTACAGTGATTACTTCCTTGTCGGTTGTAGTACCAAGCTCATAGAAAAGAACATCGCCTGAAAGCTCTGCACCGTCTGCAAGCTCAAGGATAAGCGAGCCTGAAAGCGGAGCATAAAGTTCATCAGCTGTAAGTTCCTTTGCAAATGTAAAGCCGATCTTGTTGCCGAAGGACATCTTTGCAACAGCAGCAGCTGCACCGCCCTCTTTTACAGTTGAAGCCGCAAGCACCTTGCCCTCACCCATAAGTGCAGATACAGCACGGTACACAGCCTTTAGCTTTTCCCAGTCAGGCAGCATTGCAGCCTTGTCCTCAGGAACAGGAACATATATAACTCTTGAGCCTGCCTTTTTGAATTCAGCAGAGATAGTTTTTGAAGCCTTTGTCATTGCAACAGCGAAGCTTACGAGTGTCGGCGGAACATCGAGATCCTCGAAGGAACCTGACATACTGTCCTTGCCGCCGATAGACGGAAGACCCATTCTGATCTGAGCAACAAGTGAGCCGAGAAGTGCAGCTGCCGGCTTACCCCAGCGCTCAGGAACATCATGCAGTCTTTCAAAATACTCCTGGAAGGTCAGTCTTGCCGTAAGCGGATCTGCACCGATAGCAAGAAGCTTTGAAAGCGACTCTGTCACAGCGAAAGCTGAACCATGGAACGGACTCCATTTTGCAATTCCGGGAATATAGCCGAATGACATTGCAGTAGCATCATCAGTTTCGCCCTCAAGCAGCGGGATCTTTGCAGCCATAGCCTCCTCAGGAGTAAGCTGGGTTTTTCCGCCGAAGGGCATCATAACGGTAGCAGCGCCGATACTTGCGTCAAAACGCTCAGAAAGACCTCTCTGAGAGCAAACCTCGAGTCTGCCAAGGTTTGCCTTAAAGCTTTCTGCAGTATCCATACCGACAAGAACAGCCGGTGCATGAGTGCGGTAATTATTTTCAGCGTCAGGCGCAGTTATGTAAGCCTGAGCGACCTGAGTAACACCGTTTGTATTGAGGAAAGCTCTGCTGAGATCAACGATAGTCTTTCCTCTCCAGTTCATAGTTAGTCTTGGAGTTTCAGTAACGACTGCAACAGCAGTAGCCTCAAGATTTTCCTTATCAGCCTCTGCAATAAAGCGGTCAACATCCTTTGCCTCAAGCACAACAGCCATTCTTTCCTGTGATTCAGAGATAGCGAGCTCTGTGCCGTCAAGTCCGTCATATTTTTTAGTAACCTTGTCAAGATCAACAGTAAGACCGTCTGCAAGCTCACCGATAGCAACGCAGACGCCGCCTGCGCCGAAGTCATTGCAGCGCTTTATCATAGTAGAAACAGTCTTGTTTCTGAAAAGTCTCTGAATTTTTCTTTCTGTGGGCGGATTACCCTTCTGTACCTCAGCGCCGCATGTTTCGATAGAATCCATAGTATGAGCCTTAGAAGAGCCTGTTGCACCGCCGCAGCCGTCACGTCCGGTTCTTCCGCCGAGAAGAACGATAATATCATCCGGAGCAGGAACGCCTCTTACGACATTTTCCTTTGGAGAAGCACCAATAACTGCGCCTATCTCCATTCTCTTTGCAGCATAGCCGGGGTCATAAAGCTCCACGACCTGACCTGTTGCAAGACCGATCTGATTACCGTAAGAGCTGTAACCCTGAGCAGCCCCGGTTGTGATCTTTCTTGAAGGGAGCTTGCCTTCCATAGTTTTTTCAAAAGGAACAGTCGGGTCACTCGAACCTGTAACACGCATTGCCTGATAGACATAGGCACGTCCTGAAAGCGGGTCACGGATAGCGCCGCCAAGACAGGTTGCAGCACCGCCGAAGGGTTCAATTTCAGTAGGATGGTTGTGAGTTTCGTTTTTGAACTGAACGAGCCACTGCTCTGTTTTGCCGTCGATAGTAACGGGGACCTCAATTGAGCAGGCATTTATCTCATCGCTCTGATCAAGATCAGGAATAAGACCTCTTTTTCTGAGCAGCTTCATACCGACAAGAGCCATATCCATAAGAGAAACATCCCTGTTGCTGTCCTTGCCATAGATTTCCTCTCTGCTTTCATAGTAAAGAGCGAGAGCATCTTCAATAGTTCTGGTAAGCTCAGATTTTTCTATATCAATTTTCTCAAGTCTAGTAAGGAAGGTAGTATGACGGCAGTGATCTGACCAGTAAGTATCGATAACACGAAGCTCAGTTACAGTCGGATCTCTGTGCTCATCATCACGGAAATAATCACGGCAGAATTTCAGATCAGAGAGTGTCATAGCGAAGCCCATGCTGTCAAAATACTGCTTCATTTCATCGTCATTCCATTTGATAAAGCCGTCAACCACAGCAACATCAGCGGGAATATCAGATTTAAGATCAAGAGATTCCGGCTTATCCAGTGAAGCCTCACGAGATTCCACAGGGTTAATGAGATAATGCTTGATCTTATCAAAATCAGCATTGCTTATATCACCTTTCACACCGATGACCTTAGCAGAAACGACCTGGGGACGCTCACCCTGAGTAAGGAGCTGAACGCACTGAGCAGCGGAATCAGCTCTCTGATCATACTGACCGGGGAGATATTCCATAGCAAAGATACGATAGTCGCTGTTTTCGGGAAGAACCTCGTCATAGACAGTATCAGCATTAGTTTCGCTGAGGATAGTTTTCTTAGCTTTTTCAAAATCCTCACCATCAATACCGCTGATATCGTAGCGATTGATTATTCTTACATTTTCAACAGCTGTCAGACCAAGACTTTTCTGAATATCAGCTGTAAGATTAGAAGCCTCTACATCGAAGCCGCTTTTCTTTTCCACAAAAATTCTTTTTACTGCCATAATTATCCACCTATCTCCGAAAATAATCGGTTTATTACAGTTACCCATATTCTAACACACTTCACGTTATTTTTCAATACACTAACAACCGACAGCGCGACCGGCGTGCCGCCGGGGTCGCGATTCACGGCTAATATAGCCTGAAAAAGTTTTACTCCGGCACCGCCCGGCTTTTTAAGCCTGAACTGCTGATATTCTTTCTGCCTAAAAACACCCAGAATTATTTTACACGAACAGCGTGACGCGCCCGCAGGAAGTGCCCTT
>ONRO01000174.1 GCA_900320235.1 uncultured Eubacteriales bacterium | reverse complement strand
GACTAAAAAAGCTCTTAAAATCTGTTTTGAAGCTCATAAGGAACAATCTGATAAAACAGGAATGCCATATGTTTTTCATCCGTTTCATCTGGCTGAGCAAATGAAGGATGAAACAACCACAATAGTTGCTTTGCTGCATGATGTTGTTGAGGATACTGAAATTACTCTGGATGATCTCAGAAATGAAGGTTTCAACAGTGAGGTAATTGATGCCCTGACATTATTAACGCATGATCCGGCAATTCCATATATGGATTATGTAGAAAAGATCAAAACAAATCATGTTGCAAAAGCTGTAAAGCTTGCAGATCTTGCTCATAATAGTGACATGACAAGATTTGATACAATAACTGATTTTGATATAAAGAGAAATGAAAAATATAAAGAAGCTATAAAACGTCTTAACGGAGAACAGGAGGGGAAAGGATGACTAAATTCTCAAGAAAAATAGAAAATCAAAGGAAAAAAGAAAATAAAAAACCTGTTGAAAATTTTATGGGAGGTATTTCCTTTGAATATAACCCAATTGACACATTGAAAATGGTAACCGCTTCATCTATTTTCGGAGAGCCTCAGTACTATCGTGATGGAGAATTTTCTTCTGCAAAAGTAAAAGATGGATTATATTATGTCAATGATCTTTTTGCACCATATAGCATACTCTCAGCTAATTATGATGATATGAAAACCTCTGAGATGATGGAAACAATAATTGATAAAGCTCTGGATTATGACTTTAAAGCCACATTAGAGTGGGCTGTAACACTCAGGAAAGATTTTTTAATGCGTTTGAATCCTCAGATTATCATGGTCAGAGCAGCAATACATCCGAAACGTCAGCAGTTTAACGAAATAAATCCAGGTTTTTTTTCTCAGCTTCAGAAACAGGTTATGCAGCGTGCCGATGAACCAATTACACAGCTTGAATACTATCTATTCAAAAATGGCAGCAAAAATAATATCCCTAACCTTCTGAAAAGAAACTGGGCATCAAGACTGCAGGAAGCTTCACTATATGAATTACATAAATATAAAAATACCGGAATCGGCATAATAGATACTGTACGTATTTGTCATGCACATTCACATATAATTGATGAGCTTATGCAGACAGGAACAATTTCTGTTGACGATGATGAAAATACATGGGAATCAAAACGTGCGGCAGGTGCATCATGGGAAAACATCCTTAGTACCGTAAAACTTGGTCACATGGCATTACTTCGCAACTTAAGAGGTATCTTTACAGAGATTGACAATCATGAGCTTTGTAAAAATGTTATGAAACAGCTTAAAGATGGAGTACAGAAAGGAAAACAGTTTCCATTTCGTTATTTTACTGCACTGAAAATAATTGACAAATCCCATGAAGTACATCACAAGGGCATTATCCTTGATACTCTTGAAGAATGTATGGATATTGCATGTGATAATATGCCCAAACTGGCTGGCAGAACAATGTGCCTGTCAGATAATTCCGGAAGCGCATGGGGGACATTTAATAGCGAATACGGCAGTGTAACAATAGCTGAAATTGATAATCTTAGTTCTTTGATTTCTGCCAGGAATTCTGACGAAGGTTTCATTGGTAAATTCGGAGATAAGCTCATAGTTTCACCAGTCAGCAAAAGAAACGGACTTTTCAGTCAATGTAAAGCATTAACTGAAAAAGGAATGAAAGATGTAGGCGGATCAACAGAAAACGGTATCTGGCTTTTCCTGCGTGATGCAATTGACAAAAAAGAACATTGGGATAATATTTTTATTTATTCCGATCAGCAAGCTGGTCACGGTGGTCTATATGGAACGGATGAAGAACAGATGGAGTATAATAAAAGAGGCTTTGGAACAAACAAGTCCGGATGGTCATATATTGATGTTGCAAAACTCATTGCAGAATATCGCTCAAAAGTAAATCCGAAAGTAAATGTTTTTAGTATTCAGACAGCTGGATATAATAATATTGTTGTTCCTGAATATGGCTACCGTACTAATATTCTTTTCGGATGGACAGGTAAAGAGCTTGTTTTTGCTGATACAATGATAAAATTCTGGGATAGGAAAGAATGTCAAAGTATCGATAATGCAAATACTTAAAAATACAATTCAAAGCTTTAAAACCACGATTTTTTAATGATGTTTTGAGACATTCAAAACATCATTATTATATATTAACTCAGAAAGAAAGAAGGTGAAATATTATGATAATAACAGATAGTTGTGTAGAATGTCT
>ONRO01000359.1 GCA_900320235.1 uncultured Eubacteriales bacterium | reverse complement strand
TTTCTTGTGATGCAGCATAATTGATTATCTGTTTTCGGCTTGGTTATCGGCTTTTTCGGGTGTTTCGGTGTGGGAAGTTTGAGTTATAATAAATCAGATCGCCATTTTATCAGGACAGGAATTGTTAATCAGAATCAAAAAAGAGGTACAAATATGAATAAATACATGAAAATTGCAATTGAAGAAGCAAAAACCGGAATATATGAAGGGCATGGGGGACCATTTGGATGCGTAATTGTAAAGGATGACGAGGTAGTAGGACTGGGGCATAATGAAGTGATAAAAAGGAATGACCCCACCTGCCACGGAGAAATGATGGCAATACGCAGTGCCTGCGCCCGGCTTGGAACATTTGATCTTTCAGGCTGTGAGCTTTATACAACTGCCCAGCCCTGTCCTATGTGCGCCGGTGCTGTTATGTGGGCAAATATTAAAAAGGTTTATTATGGCTGCAGCGTTTCAGATACAGAGTCCATAGGATTCAGAGATAAAATATTTTTTGATGACCCGAAGGATAATGCTGAACAGATTGACCACATAGAATGCCTTGAACTGTTTAATGAATACAGCAATATTGAAGATAAAAGGAATTACTGAATCACATTCATAATAAGGATCTGTCGCATTAAAAAGTTATGACACCTTTCCAAAGGGCAGCATAGCAAAAAGCGGAACGACTGACTCCCTGACAAATAAAAAGTCGATGAACCAAAATATTCATCGACTTATTTTATGTTATTATGATGTATGATGCGCTATTATAATGGAGCAGCTTATATATATAGTCAGAAGAATGGATACTATCCCATTCAGCCCAGTTTTTTCCTGAGAAGCTCCCTGCCCTTAGAAAGTCTGCTTTTAACAGTACCTTCCGGTATTTTAAGAATACTTTTGATTTCCGATACTGAAAAGCTTTCCATATAGTACAGAACTATAACACATTTGATTTTTTCGGGAAGCTCCTCCAGGGCTATTCTGATTTCTGTATTATCAGCAGGAGAAGGGAAAGAAGGGGTATTAGCTTCTGTTGTGTCCTCAAGACTGATAATTTTTTTTCTTTCATTAAGCTGTTTATTGCAGACATTAATAAGAATTCTTACAAGCCATGTTTTGAAATACTGTTCGTTTTTTAAGGTGTCAAGCTTTTCAAAGGCTGTGAGGATCGCCATTTGTACGGCGTCCTCGCAGTCAGTTTCGTTTTTCAGCATTGACATAGATATCCTGTAAAGAGTGCGTTCACATTCAAGAATTTTAAGTGAAAAATCATCTTTTGTCATTGCTGTCACCTCATTTAAAAAGCTTAATGCAATAGCTTGTTATATTCCTGTTTATAATTTCATCGTCATAGTCTACATAATAGTTTTCTGTCACACCGATTTCTGCATATGTGCTGTCAAGAATATCATCATCAACGATAAGACCCAGCTTAATTATCTTTATCTGACCTTTTTCGATAGTGCTGTTATCATCAAGTTCTTCTACATAGATACAATCTGCTTCTCCTGTCTGGATAGAATGACTCCAGCTGTTTCCGTTTTCATCCGTATAGAAGCAATCACTGTTTTCAGCGGTTGTGCTTTTTACTGCTGAAAAGGAAAGTATATTTTTAAGATTTTTGATAGTACTGTCAGAAGAGACTTCCAGTGAAACTATGTAGAAATGCCTTGTCATATCGATATGTTCTGAATGACCCAGAGAATCATAGTTATCTTCTCCGTCATCCTCGTACAAATCTCTGACGAACTGTGATTTAAACGTTCCGTCGCTGTTGAAATACCTATCATGGAGACTATAAATAATTTTTTCGTTCATCCCCTGTTCATGAGGGAAACAGTCCATAACGAGTTCGTTATCGTTAGTCATTTCCTCTGTATTCTTTATTCTGATGCTGAGGTTTGCGGAATTTTCATACTTAGTTTCTCCATTTTTTTCTTCTTTTTCCTCAACCTTGGTAGTCAGAGTATTTCCTTCAACTTTAACCAGTTTGCTATCAAAGTCAGTACCGCTGTAATCGAATTTGTTGTTCTGATTATCCGATGTTTCATTATTTGCACGATGCTCTTCATATTCTGTGTCTTCCTCAAGTGACAGACCGGCGACAATCTTTTTAAGCTCATTCAAGTCACTGTTGTTGACATAAACGATGTAGCCTTCATCCTTGAAGTAAACGACAGCTCCGTAAATCAGTTTTTCCTCGTTCTCTCCGTACTGGAAGGTCATATATACCACATCTCTGCCATTGACCTTATCATTTTCGGATTTTATAACATTATCATATGTTTCATCATAATACTGTTCTTTTGATGCTCGGATATGATAATCCAGGTCTCTGTTCTCAAAAACCTTGTCTCCATAATGGTAATGACATACGAGCGGATTATCTACCTCATTTTTAAAGCCTTCGGGAACATAGGAAGCAACTATCTTATAGTGCTTTTCTGATTTATCTGGATCACTTTTCACTTCATTCGCTGAGGATTCCTCTGTACTTTGTTCCACACCTACATGAAGTCCGTAATTGCCTACCTTTTCGCTGAAAAGGCCGAAGAAATTAATTGCTGCTGCTGCAACAGTGAAAGCTCCCACCACTGTTATTGCAGCACAGGCAACGGCGATTTTTAATCCTCTGTTGTGTTTTCGGATGGGAATATCCTTATGTTCGTCAAGTCCTTCCAGTGTTTCCGTTACCTTATTATGAAACGATTCAGGTACCTCAGGATAAAGCTTATTCAGTTTTTCATTTATATTATCTTTCATGATAATCTCTCCTTTCGCTCTGTTCATTAATTAGATGCTTCAAAGCGCTGATTGGTTCATTTTTTTGATAAAAGTACAATAATTGTTATGAAAAAAGCCGGTGAATGAATCATCGGCTTTTAACGTATTACGGACAAGAAGTTAATCAATATTAT
>ONRO01000289.1 GCA_900320235.1 uncultured Eubacteriales bacterium | reverse complement strand
GCTGGAATAACTCAGTTGGTAGAGTACCTCACTCGTAATGAGGAAGTCGAGGGTTCAAGTCCCTTTTCCAGCTCCAGTGAATATAGCATACAAGCGACTTTCGGAAGTTCCGGAAGCCGCTTGTTTTTTTGCATTATGGCTGTTCTGATAATGTCGCAGCAGCAGTCAGAACAGGCGGATGTCATGATTGATTTTGTATAGTTCAGCTGCCTGTTTTTCTCAGACAGCTGTGAAAGCGGATCTGTCCTGTTCATCAGAAGATGTTTTCAGGAGTTGTGTGTAAATTAACACATTTGTACAATGCTTTCATTTATTATTTTGGGGTAAAAGTAATGAAATAAAATGAAAGTTAACAAAAAGGTTAAAAAAGTTGTCTGAATTTAACAATAAAATTACTAAAGAAGGAGCATTATTTTATGGTTTGATTGTTTATATTGTAAGAATATTTTGTAATTGTAAAGAAAAATAATGAAAATTCACATAATCTGTTGTATAATAGAACCATAAAGTCAATATTATGCCTATTATAGCATTAATGTGCAATGTATTGCGATCAGTCATAAAATATTATAATGACAAACAAGAACGTATGAAAGGAGAGGATGAAAATGAGTTTGGTTCCAAAAAAACTGACCGGGAAAAAACTGCCCGCCGGATTCCGGATCAAGATTATTCTGCTTGTAGTTGCTTTGGGAGTATACTATTTCTCATTGTCAATGACATTTTCCTTTTTTACATCAACAGATAAGGTAAGCAACCGATTGTTAAGTAAAAATATAGGGCTTGAGCTTTTTGAGCCGGCATGGGATGCCGGAGGAAAAACAATGGCTGCAGCATCAGAGCCGGGAATGGTGATACCAAAAGATCCATATGCAAAAAATAGCGGAGAGATGGATATGCTGGTGCGACTCAGACTTGAGCTCAGGCTTGCACCGGGTGATTCACAGCAGCCACAGGGAGATACATATATAAAACCGGCAAACGAAACGGAAAGAAAGCTCGCAATTCTGAAAGCATTGCTTGATGATAAGGATAATACAGTTCTGACGGTAACTCCAGCAACGGACGATTCTGCAAAGGGAAATGCAACAGTCGTGACCGGTCAGGACGGCAACAGATATTATTTGCGCTACAACAATACTAAAACAGACAGTAATGAAAATGAATACAGTAGTTTTCTGATCGAATCAAATGAAGAAGCAGGCTCAGAAAGCTTTGACCTGAATTTCTATTATATCGCAGGCAATCCCATCGGAGGAGTGGGACAGTATGTTTATGATGATGACAATCTTCCATTGGAAGCTGAACATACACAGATGGCTGTACTGAAGCCGGGTGTGGGAACTCCGAAACTGTTCAGCGGGCTGGTATGTCCCATATACAAAAAAGATTATCTGACTGTGTTCGACCAGAGTTATACCATTAATGTGTATGCAGAGGGAATATTGCTGAAGGAATTTGAGGAGAAGGGAATCCCCGGTACTATCGAAAACTTCAAGCAGCTTGCTTCTGCATAGGTTTTATGAACGGAGGTAAACGATGATCAAGCTGAAAAATAAAAAGAGAGCTGGCAGGATCGCGGCATTTCTGTTTGCGGCAGTTCTGATTGTTTATCCGTTGACAGATGTGGTTACTGCCGGCACAAATACAGCGGGGGCTGTATCTTCAGCTTCAGCTGTGAAGAAGGACAGCAATACAGAACTGCTGCCCGGAAAAGACGATATTAAGGAACAGCCGGAAAAGGATGACAGCAGCAGCACGCCTTACGAGGAATTATCCGAAAACGCAAGAGCAGGTGCAGCCGCTGTGAATATGCCGCTTGCAGGCTATGAGGTTGATGAGAAGCTTGCCGATGCGGATGATCCGTCAGTTCGCAGGCAGACGGTATATTCTGGTGTGTTCAGCAGTCCTGAGCTTAACAGGGCAGTTTTCGGGCTCAGTACATCGCAGGAGAATGATGATACAGAGCGCAGTAAAAATACTACTGACGCGCAGGAAAAACAAACGAATCTGAAGAAAAGCTCAGCACTGATGAAAAAGAGTGCAAGTCACAGTTCCGGACTGCGCCAGACAAATACGTCAATGACAGATGAACAGTGGGAAGAGCTTGTGTCGCTCGGACATGATACTGACAGTAAGATCAATAACTTCAACGCAGCATATTCGACTGAGATACTTGAAGGGTCGGATACTGTCTATTCGATTTACAGAAGCGAAAACTTTGGCATAAAATATACAGTTACCCTGAATACCGGCAAGGAAATAGATGTCGGAAATGCAGTAATAACTCTGCCTTCAGAGCTTTTCAAGGACAGGAACGGAAACCCGGTCACAATTCGTGATGCTGATGGAATCGCGCTGCCGAGATACAGTGAAAATCCACAGCCGAACACAGAGGAATCACCTCTGTATGTAGTAAGACCGGACAGTATTGTAAAAAGTAACCGGACACAGTTCGGCTACTATATTGACCATGACAGCGAAGGAAAAGAAATATATGTGATCGTCAACTATGAAAAGATCAAGCCGGGAACAAACTGGTTTGAGGTCGTTTATGACGAAATAAATGTATTTGATGTTCCTGATGCAGTAAGTGACGGTACAATTACAGGCAATGAAGACAGCTGGACAATACAGCCTGAAATCGATGTACAATATAAATATGGAAATGAAAGATGGGTCTTCAGAGGCAGTATTGCTAATGATCCTGTCCAGGCAAGCCTTCAGCCGATCAGTCTGCGCTGGGATGAATATCTTTCAGATGATCTGGATTATTCGGGTTCGACACTTTGCTTCACTGATCCCTTTGAAGAAGGGCATTATCTTTATGCAAAAGAAGATATGAATGATGTGTGCCTGTATTATTGCAGTAAGGATTCTGAAGGTCATGAAATACAGAAATACAAGTTTGATTATATAAATGGGGAATTTTATAGAAAGGATAATGATGAATGGATCCAGATCCCTCTTGAAACAGATGAGGACTATGATAATTATCTGCCTCATAATGCCGTTGATATTGCAGAAGTATATGAGCGCAACGGTGAACTATTCTATTACATCTGTGATTCATATAATGCAAATGAATCACAGAGCGGCGAAACGATCACACTGAACACATATTTTGACCATAACGGAGATCCGGTGTATCAGGTGCGTATCTCTAACGGAGTAACAACCTATTACAGAGTGAATGCGGACAAAACCGCCTGGGTGCAGGAACCGTCTGTAAGGAACCTGCTGCCGCAGCCGAAATGGGATTATTTAAGCTTCCATGAAGATGCACATGAGCTCAGCGGAATAGTTGATACGAACGTAAGACTGGATAAGGCAGAAAAAAAGGTCGGACAGGTGACCTCGAATATTTCAGGCGATCTGAATACAGAGTCACAGGTGCTGTCATTTATTCCGCAGGAACAGAGAGATTATGCAAACATTGATACCGACAATAATGTCTATGTACTGTGGGAGGTCGATATCTCAGGCAAAAACTGTACACAGCCGTTTGACCTTTATATGGAAGAGGCACTGAGCTATTATAATCGTCAGCCGGCATATGAGGACGGTACACCGCTTACCTATACTTATTATGACAGTCAGACCGGTATGATCTGTGATCATGTTTCGGACGATAATACTGACAGACAGAACGGCGGACGAATCGTCGGAGTAACAGGTTTGCCGTGGGATGGTACATTCAGGGATCATACAACTTATGATAATGTGCCCTCGGGAGGAAATACGCTCTGGTACCTTGGAAGCAGTGACCCTTCACGAAGCAGTGAAAAGCAGAGCGAGGGACTGAACAAGGTGCGTACAACCGGAAGCTATGATAAAAAGGTCTATGTTGTAGCAGAATACCCGAAAGGAGCTTTTCCGCAGCAGGGCGTTACGGCCGATCAGCAAAACGGCGTATGTATAGATACACTTGAAGAGGCTGCTGACGGCAGTCTGGTATATATTCCGTATGGTGCAGTCCTCAGAGGAAAAAATGATAATTATAACCTCGGACAGTTGTTAAAACAGGAATTGGGCGATGATTATGATGAAACAAAGGGAAATCTTGTGGATCGCTCAGTAGTTCAGGATATCATCAGAGTTATTCTTGACAGCGAGCTTGAAACCTCTGAAGAATCTGAAATCAGTCCGCTTATGGTAGACTTTATCGATGAACTGACAGAGAATCTGCCAAAGACAGTTGAACTGAAGTCTGTTCTGGAAAATATGACAACTGAAGAGGTAAGAGCCTTCATTCTCAACAGCTGGAAAGACCCCGGAGATGACGCTGACAAAAAACAGATACAGAAGGCCTGCAATGACTATATGAATGGTATTCTTGACGAACATCTGGACAGGATCAAGGTTAATCTTGAAAACGGCGATCAGGTGTCTCTGAAAAGCTATAACGCAAAGAAGATATACCGTGAAGTCAAGAATGATGTCAATATCATTATCAAACCGCTTGATGAGGAGGACAGTACAATTGCAAGGGCAGCCGCTGCATCTCATCACCGTATTGAAAGAGAGCCGAATGTCAAGAATGAATTTACACTCAGCAAGCAGGCAAGAGGCGGCAAAAAGGGCTGGATCGATATGTATGATTCATCAGATACAGATCTGTTTGACAGCACTTTCAGCTTTCAGGTGAATTCCTCAGCGACAGTCTTTAATGAAACACATCCAAAATCATATGCGTATTTCTATGATAACAGTTCTTATGTCAATCTTGTGACAGCAGATGATATTCTGACAGCAGAACCGATAGGTGTATGTGCAGGCGGCAGTTCGCTTTACGGCGGATCCTGTATTCTTGGACCTGAGGATTATTGCTATACAAATGCAAAGATAGTTGTCAATGAGCGTGTCTATAATATAGTTGAGGATACGTCAACCTATGGTGCGTCTGAGATCAGTCAGGATGCATTGATAGATAACTCCGGCAGTCCGGTGGACCGTGACTGGCATATATATGTCAGCTATGAAGTGGACAGCAACGGTAATACGGTGTGGGTTCCTTATCGGACCATAAGTATGCAGGATTATCTGAATGATACAAATTACAGTAATGAAAACAGCGGCAGTAATGTGCTTTTCCTGGAATTCATGCAGGACGAGCGCCAGCCCTTCCGTATAAAGGTGGAGCATAATACAATTGACTATCAGTCATCTGTAAAAATGCAGATCACAGCGGCAGTGAAAAAGGAATCTCCGGCACTGAAAAGCGGCCTGCCACTGAGATCATATCTTTATGAAAAAGATGACCCTGATAATATCGCTTTTGATGATCAGGCTGCAAAGGTGGATTCATTTACCCTTCGTCTTCATAATTACGCAGGTTTCCTTGTTCAGAAAAACAACCTTGCCGATGACGGACAGGGAAATATCATAAGCACAAAAGAAAAGGTGCTGACAAATGAAACACCGAAAAGATACGACCTTGTAAACCGTCAGGCTTCAGCAGAAAATACACTTATACCTGACAATATGAAGCTGACCGATGAAAATTTCGTCAGCGCAGAAGCATTCTCGGCTCAGGGTGAGGAGAGCACGGTCAAACGTGTTCACGACTATGTTGATCTTTCAAGGCTTGAGAGGAAGTCTGTTGCTGAAAAGACCTCGACGCTTTCAAACGACCTGACTCACGGCAGAGCACATCTGACCTATCGTATTGCAGGTTTTGAGGGCTATCAGATAGACAATGCCTATAAGGAAAATATCGATATTATCAAAGGAAACAGTTCCTATACCGAGCCGGGCACCGGAAGGAAAAAAATATATATTTATGATTTTCTGCCGCCCGGCGTTGAGTTCGAGGGTTACAGCGGAAGCAATGAAATGCCTGTTGCAGGTTTTCTGACGAGTAATACTGATATATCCGATGAAAGCAATTGGATAACAACTGATGAACATGGAAATAAGCTGATCGGAGTTTCTGTTGATATTGTCAGTGAAAGCGATCCGGCATGGGCTTCATGGGGCGGCAAGACGAACGGAAGATATCTTGTACGCTTTACTCTGACACTGCCCGAGAATCCGGAGGATTATACAGTCGTCGGCGGCGGAGACTGGTTTTTCGGCTGTGGAGTACGCTTTACGGCGAATGTTTCATGGGAGCGTTATTCAACAGCAAAAAGCGTGCCCAACCTCGCCTTATATGTAACGGACAGTGAAACTCTGGGCAGACAGAATACGCAGGTATTCATGGATAACGGTAATCCTGTTCCGAGAGTCAATGAAAAAGATATTGAGGATATTTACAGTCCCTTCAGAAATACAGTGAATGATCCTTATCTGAGTAATCTGGACTGTGATGATACAACTCCCGATACCACATATAACCGAATGTATGCAAAATCAATGGACCTTGGAGATATAGCCCGTTCCAGTTCAACGGCTGTCGGAAAACAGGTCCGTGCAAATGCAGATACCTTTGCACTTTACAGTGACCGCACATGTGTTATCAAGGGTGATGAATATACCTATAATATCAACGTAGAAAACCAGACAAGCGGTGCTGTCAGCGGACTTATTCTGTATGACATTATTGAAAACGCAAGTGACAGCCCGACGTCATGGAAAGGTATTTTCAGGGCAGCAGATACATCTATGCTGTCGCTGAACGGTATCAAGCCAAAGGTCTATTATCATAACAGT
>ONRO01000118.1 GCA_900320235.1 uncultured Eubacteriales bacterium | reverse complement strand
CGGGCTGCTGCACTTCATTAATGCAACAGCCTGTTTTATTATTCACTTGATTCCTCAGCCGAAGCCTGAGATGATTCCTGTTCTGTGACATTTACAATTACCGGATATGGATTTTCAGATACATTCCAGTACGGCCAGCAGCTGTCATATTTTTCATTCAGCTTGATCTGTGCATTCAGCGTTATACTTCCGGACAATGAGGCTGAACTGCTCATATCCACGATAGCTGTCATATCAGTTGCTTTAAGCTGACTGAGCTGCTCTTTTTCTCCGACAATAGTTACGCTTATTGACTTTGTTGTTACTGTTGTCTTCTTTCCGGCAGCCTTATTTACTGCGTAGATATTGTTTACTGTAAAGATCTTTGATTCAAGCTTTTCAGCATCAAATGTCACCTTGGCACTCGTTACATCCTCGTTCATCAGTCTTACACCTGACGGAAGAACAAGTTCTACATCAAACTCTGAATTTGTCGGAGATACCTTTGACAGATCTATCTCCTTTGTTGTAACAGAATCTATTTCTGTTGTTTCATCGTTCGGTACAGCTATTTCAACGGTTGAAGGTTCAATACTCATTATTCCGCTGTCAGGATCAAAGCTGTTAGGTGCATTAATAATATTCGGCTCAATATTCAGCTTCTTCAGCTTAAGTACAGTTATCTTTGCATTTACTGTTGAAGCATCAGCTTCAATATATTTTCTTTCAAAATATATATTATCTATTTCATTATTCTGATCATCATAGAATTTAATCGGAGCCTCGATATTTACCGTCTTATTAAGCTCACCGTCATATTCACATACGGCAACTGCACTCTTTATTTTCTGAATTATCGACTGTGCACCTTTAAGATGAACCGTCTTTTTTGAAAGTGTCACTCCGTCATTATGATAATTCTCTGCGATCGATGCATTCAGCTTATATGTCAGAGAAATATCAGCTTCTTCTTCCCTGTCAACAAATACTGTTATTTCTTCCGGATCAATTGAACCTGCAATGATACTGTAATCGTTAACGATACTTCCTTTCTTCGCCACAAGCTTTACTGTTTTTTCGTCTGCACTTTGTATTTCATTAAGAGAATCGTCAGGCGTGATCTCGATATCATCCTTTGAAAGACTCCTAAGTATCAGGGAATTACCGCTGACACGCACTGAAGCTGTATCCTTATTCATATAAAATACTTTCAGATCATTTCCGATTTCCGGTATGCTGATCGGTATATCTTTGATATAGGAATATGCTGTATCCTCAGTATTTCCGGGAAGTGCAACCCATATACAAAATGCTACAATAACAGAAAAAAGCATGACAAACTTATCATTGTAAAATATCTTACTGAAGCTGAATTTACTTTTTCCGTTCATTTTTCTTCCCCTTTATCATACCGCCGACAACAGGAACACGCTCTGATTTTTCAGGCTCTTTCGGAATAAGATCTTCCTCAAGTGCCATACTCAGGGTCTCTCTCGTATAGTTTCTTGTAATGATACCGTTTTTTGCTATTGATATTGTTCCTGTTTCCTCTGATACTATTACGATTACCGCATCACTGTTTTCACTGATACCCAGAGCCGCACGATGTCTCGTTCCGAGATCTGTACTGATATCATTGTTCTTGGTAAGCGGCAGTATACAGCCGGCCGCATGGACCTTTCCGTTTCTTATTACCATTGCACCATCATGCAGCGGAGCCTTGTTAAAGAATACATTACCGATCATTTCAACACTGGGAACTGCATCTATTACCGTTCCGGTATCAATGATCTCGCCAAGCTTTGTTGATCTTTCAAAGACTATAAGTGCACCGGTTTTTGATTTCTGAAATTTATTCGCAACTTCTACAACACAGTTAATACATTTTCTGATTTGTTTGAGCTGTTCTTCCTCAACTGATGATGAAGCAAGGCCTGTCCAGTATTTGCCTATCTTACTTCGTCCGATATGCTCAAGAGCACTTCTCAGCTCAGGCTGGAAAACAATTAGCACTGCAAGGACTGAGAACTGGAAAAATGAAACAAATAGCGTATTCAGCATTTTCAGATTGAATATTGAAGATACTGCAAAAGCAATAAGCAGAATCAGAATACCTTTTACAAGCTGTTCTGCTCTTGTTTCACGCATAATTTTTATAAGGCTGTATATCAGGAATGATACTATTACTATATCAAGCACATCTGTAACCTTGAAGGACTGCATAGATGTGATGAAATTATTATACAGATTAACGATCTGAGCCCACAAAGCTCTTCACCTCCGAAACACATAGAGCACTGCAAAGACTGCTGTTTCATTCAGAAGCCAGCGCAGATCTTTTATATATTTATTGTACCATATGATTTCATTTTATCAACTGTTTTTTTTATTATTTTTCATCTTTTTTCTTTCACATATATTGTAATTTAACCGGAATGACAAATACATTAAGATATTTCAGCGGGTCAGAATACAACTGATCCAAAGCATCTCAGAGAGACACCCTTATCTTTTTTCAGACGTTTTCACTGAGTCTTTTTCCGCTGTGGAGCTATGCTTTCAAAATCACGATATCCTTTTCTACCTGATCTGCATATTATGTAATAAAAAAGCGAGGTGATTCTTTTGGGATAGCTAATATTTTTGTCTCATCGGTGACATATGCCATGCGTGGACAACATCTGCTCTCCGCAAACGGAATAAGATCAAGGATAAACAGAAACACAGCAAAAAACAGTAAAACAGGCTGCGGATATGTTCTTTCTGTATCAGAAAGCGACAAAGCAGCCGCTGAAAAAATATTATCAGCAAACGGTATCAGAATCGCAATACCAAAGGAAAGGCAGGAATAAAATCTTGATATATCTTGATAACAGCGCAACCACTAATCCAAAACCGCAGGCAGTTATCAATGCCTGTGCCAATGCGCTCAGAAATTCAGCCAATCCCGGACGCAGTGCTCATCAGCTTTCACTGTCGGCTGCCAAACGGGTTTATGATACACGTTGTCTTGCTGCGGAATTCTTCGGTGCTGCTCAGGAAGACAGGGTCATCTTCACTCCAAGCTGCACTTTTTCTCTGAATACTGCTATTAAAAGTGTTCTCTCTGAAGGCGGACACGCTGTCGTTTCTTCACTTGAACACAATGCAGTGATGCGCCCTCTTGAAAAACTCAGAAGCAGGGGCGTGACATATTCCGCAGCCGATGTCTGCATCGGTGATAACGACAGGACCATTGATAATTTCAGAAAATGCATCAAGTCGGACACCAAAGCTATAATATGTACCCATGCTTCAAATGTTTTCGGAATCAGACTTCCCGCAGAAAGACTTTGTGCACTTGCACATGCATACGGTCTTGTATTCATTCTTGATGCTGCACAGAGTGCAGGGATCATTCCTGTAAATATGGAAGACGGATATGATATTGTGTGCGCAGCTCCTCACAAAGGACTGTATGCACCTATGGGGACTGGTCTAATGATATTGTCGGATTCAATATCCCCTGATACTCTGATCGAAGGCGGAACAGGCAGCAATTCTCTTTCCCAGGTCCAGCCTGAAGAACTGCCTGATAAATTTGAAAGCGGAACTCTGAATTATCCCGGTATCTCAGGAATTTATGAGGGAATAAGCTTTGTAAAAAGAAAAGGAATTTCAAAAATCTGTAAGCATGAAATTTCTCTGCTCGCAAAGCTCTTCAATGCATTACAAAAAATGCCGGGCATTATTCTTTATACTCCGGAGCCTTCAGATGAGAACTTTGTACCTGTTCTGTCATTCAACATTAAAAACCGTCACAGTGAGGAAACAGCCCGGCATCTGCAAAAATACGGCATTGCCGTGCGTGCAGGTCTTCACTGTGCGCCCTGTGCCCACAGGAGCATCGGAACTCTCGACACAGGTACAGTAAGAATATCCCCCTCCGCATTCACATCAGAGAGGGATATTGAAAAAACAATATTTGCT
>ONRO01000175.1 GCA_900320235.1 uncultured Eubacteriales bacterium | reverse complement strand
TGCCGGCGGTTGGGTTGATATTATTTTGAAATTGGTGTAAAATATAGAATTGGGAGATCGTATAACGATGCGGTCTGTTTTCAGAACAATTATTAATCAGCAGTATGAGGAAAAGAGGAAATTTAGTTGAACGAAGAAATGTACAGTGAAATTGCATCTCTCAGACGAGAGATAATAGAAAATGAATTTTTATCATTGAATGAAATGCAGCAGCGTGCAGTTTATTCTGTCACAGGCCCTCTGCTTATCCTTGCAGGCGCGGGCAGCGGAAAAACAACTGTGCTTGTCAACAGAATAGCAAATCTGCTCAGATGGGGAAGCGCTTATGAAACGGACAGGGTGTATGGTACATATGATGAAGGTGAGCTTGAAGAAATAAGAAGGGCGGCAGCAGATAAAACTCCGCTTCGTGATGAGCTTGTGCAAAGACTGTCTGTGTCAGCACCTGCACCGTGGAGAATCCTTGCGATTACCTTTACAAACAAGGCTGCAAATGAGCTGAAGGAGCGAATCTGCCGCAGAGTAGGTGAACAGGGTCTTGATATCTGGGCTTCAACATTTCATTCTGCGTGCGGAAGGATTCTCAGAAGTACGGCTCAGTATATAGGCTTTACAAGTCATTTTACGGTATATGACAGCGATGATCAGAAAAGACTGATCAAGGATTGTATGAAGACACTTGATATTGATGAGAAGATCATTAATATTCGTTCTGTAATGAGCGAAATATCCAACGCAAAGGATAATATGATGACTCCGGCGGATTTCGAGGACTTTGCCGCCAATGACAGCAGACTTGTTTCTATCGCAAAAATATATAAGCTGTATCAGGAAAGACTTATCAAGGCTGATGCGATGGATTTTGATGATATGATATTCAATACCGTTGTGATCCTGCGTGATTTCCCTGAAATAAGAGAAAAATACGGCAGTCAGTTCAGATATATTATGGTTGATGAGTATCAGGATACAAACCATATGCAGTATGAGCTTGTGCGTCTGCTTTCTGAGGTCAGCGGAAATCTTTGTGTTGTCGGTGATGACGACCAGAGTATCTACCGCTTCAGGGGCGCAACGATCAGAAATATTCTTGAATTTGAGGATACCTTTGAAAATACAACTGTTATCAAGCTTGAACAGAATTACCGCTCAACAAAGAATATCCTTAATGCAGCCAACAGCGTAATACGCAACAACAGCGCAAGAAAGGACAAGACCCTCTGGACTGAAAATGATGACGGAGATAAGATAATAAGATATAATGCATATGATGAATATGACGAAAGCAGATTCATTATAAATACTATCAATGACGGAATAGAAGGCGGCGGCTCATACAAGGATTATGCCGTTCTTTACAGAATGAATTCACAGTCGCAGAATATCGAGCGTTCATTTGTCAGGGCAGGTGTCCCGTATAAGATCATCGGAGGCAGACGCTTCTATGAGCGCAGGGAAATCAGGGATATGATCGCCTATCTGAGCGTTATCAGCAACCACAGCGATAATATCAGACTCAGAAGGATCATTAATATTCCCAAAAGAGGTATCGGCGACAAAACCGTTTCGCAGATCGAGGAAATAGGCGAAATGCTGGGGCAGAGTATGTATGAAACAATGCAGCACAGCGATGAATTTGAAGCATTGATAAAAAGCCGTGCAAAGCTTGCGGATTTCTGCTCGATCATTGACGATATGGAACAGGAACTTGAAAACGGAACAGCTGTTTCTGAAATGTACAGCAAGCTTCTTGAAAGAGTCGGATATATACCTTTTATCCGTAAGGAAAGCGACCACGGTGAAGAAGCTGTTGAAAATGTTCAGGAACTTAAATCAAGTATCATGCGCTATGAACAGGAAAATCCTGACAGCGCAACTCTTCAGGGTTTCCTTGAGGAGGTTGCTCTCTTTACCGATCTTGATACATACAATAATGAGGATGATTCAAGCTTTGTCGTAATGATGACTCTTCACAGTGCAAAGGGACTTGAATTTGAGAATGTCTTCATCCCAGGAATGGAGGATAATACTTTCCCGAGCTATCTTGCAACTCTTTCAGAAGAAGAAATGCAGGAGGAACGCCGTCTGGCATATGTCGGGATCACAAGAGCAAAAAAACGTCTTTTCCTTTCATGCTCAAAGTCAAGAACACTCTTCGGAAAGACATCCCACAACAGACCGTCACGGTTTCTTTCAGAGCTTCCGGCAGAACTTGTTGAGGAAAAGGAAAAGCCGCATGTAGGACTTAACGGCGCTGCCGGTGCAGCTAAGGGCGCAAAGCGCAGAGAGGACCTTGCACAGAGCCATGTTATCTCTGCTCAGCCGCAAAGACAGGACAGCAAAACGAACTTTAGTGTGGGAATGAGAGTAAGACATAAAAGCTTCGGAGAGGGTCTTATTATCGGAGCAAGACCTATGGCTTCCGATATGCTTCTTGAAATTGCCTTCGATGACGC
>ONRO01000251.1 GCA_900320235.1 uncultured Eubacteriales bacterium | reverse complement strand
TTCAAAAAATGAGTCATCAAAATCTGAATCCTCAAAGAGCAGCTCTTCAACAAAAGAGTCATCAAAATCTGAATCTTCAAAGAGCAGTTCTTCAACAAAAGAGTCATCAAAATCTGAATCTTCAAAGAGCAGCTCTTCAACAAAAAAGTCATCAAAATCTGAATCTTCAAAGAGCAGTTCTTCACCAAAAGAATCATCAAAAACTGAATCTTCAAAAGGAAGTTCATCAAAACCTGAATCCTCAAAAAGTGATAGTTCAAAATCTGAGCTTGAAAAGGAACTTGAAAAAATACCTCTTGGAGAAAATGAAACACCGATCATTCCTGCTATATAATGGTAAATATTATGAAAAATACTTATAAGATCGCAGATAAAGTAATTCTTATTGATTCAATATATCCTGATGTTCATAATTACTGCAAGGATTATCAGTACGATGGAAAACCAGATTTTGCTGTGAGTATTGTACAGCAGGACATTGAATATGAAAAAGAAAAATCTGCAAAAGAAGACGAAATTGAAAACAAACCTGTCCGACATTTTTCAGACAGTTATTTAGAAGAACTTGCTGTTTACAGAAAAATTGCTGAAAAAATGATAGACTACGAAACTGTATTATTCCATGGATCAGTAATAGCAGTAGATAACGAAGCTTATTTATTTACAGCAAAGAGCGGTACCGGGAAATCCACACATTCAAGACTATGGAGACAGTTATTAGGTGAAAAAGCTGTTATGGTGAATGATGATAAACCCTTGATACATATAGAAAATGATCAGGCTTTTGTATTCGGTACACCTTATAATGGCAAACACAGACTTGGAAACAATATTTGTGTAAAGTTAAAAGCTATTTCTGTACTTGAAAGAGCAAATGAAAACTCTGTTTTACCATTAACTAAAGAAGCTATTTTTCCAATGCTGCTTCAGCAATGCTTCAGACCATCAGATCCAGAGAAGGTTATCAGAACATTGAATTTATTGAATCATTTAGCTAATTCTGTAAAACTATATAAATTAAGATGTAATATGGACATAGAAGCTGCAAAGACAGCATATAATTATATGAAATAAGAATACACTCCGGTTTTTTTACACATAATAATAAAAAACCGGAGGTATTTTATGTCGCACAGAATAGGAAAAAGAACTATTGAGCTTGATAGACAAATATATATATTAAGCTCAGCAGGAGTAGCTGGAAACAAAGAAAGCAATGGTCCTTTAGTTAACTATTTTGATGAAGTATATTCAGATGATCTTCTCGGAGAAAAAAGCTGGGAAAAAGCGGAAAGTCGTCTTCAGAAGAATGCTGCTGACGCAGCTATAAGAAAAGCAGGTATTTCAGCAGAAAACATTGATGTCGTTTTTGCAGGTGATTTACTTAATCAATGTATCTCTTCTGTATTTGGTTTATACTCTCTCGGAATACCTTTTGCCGGACAATATGGCGCATGTTCAACTATGGCTCAGGCTATGCTAATGAGTGCTTTGCTTACGGACAGTGGAGCAGTTAATTACGCTCTTGCAGTATCATCTTCTCATTTCTGCTCTGCGGAAAGACAATTCAGACTGCCAATAGAATACGGAGGTCAAAGAAACCTGACTTCTCAATGGACAGTCACCGGTGCCGGTGCAGCAATAATTACAGGTGAAAAAGGGATATGTAGAATCGAGCATGTATTGATCGGTAGAATAATAGACATGAAAATCAAAGATGCTAATAACATGGGGGCGGCAATGGCTCCGGCAGCAGCAGATTCAATTTTATCGTATTTAAAAGATACTTCAACAAAACCTGAGGATTATGACCTTATTCTAACAGGTGACCTGGGATTTTTGGGCTCAGAACTACTTGTTTCACTATGTAAAAAAGAGGGAGTAGATATTACCTCCCATCATAACGACTGCGGTATGATTATTTTTGACAGAGAAAAACAGGATGTTCATGCCGGTGGATCAGGCTGTGGATGCTGTGCTTCTGTATTTTGCTCAAAAATCATGCAACAGCTTAAAAGCGGTGAACTCAGCAATATTCTCTTTGCAGCAACTGGTGCACTTATGTCACCAACTTCTTCACAGCAAGGAGAAAGTATCCCGGGAATTTCACATCTTATTCATATAAGAAGATAAAATTATTCTTCATATTTTAAAGAAAAAAGTCGGTTGAATTATTATTCACCGGCTTTTTATTGTATCATATTTACAAAATACCGAACATATATCAGATAGTATAACATATAACAGCAGGGAAATGGGAGAAAAAATACCTTAATAAATTTGTTATTGATCTGATAATAACAACATTTATCTAATATGTATGATGTGGATAATAAATATTGTAATGAAAAGATATTAATATCCTTAAAATTATTGACATTGTCTTTTTGAAATTATATAATTTTATTATCCTGTTTAAAAGAATGTAACAGGGTACAAAATATTAATATGGAGTACGAAATGAACAGTAAAATTTATGAAACCAATGCTGATCCGATTAACTGCGAAAGATATTCCGTATCACCTGAATCCGGATTATCCGAACAGCAGGTTGTTCAGCGGAAAAGGGAAGGACTTTATAACAAAAACACACAACCAAAAGGAAAAAGTGTTAAGCGTATACTATATGATAATATCGTAACATTGTTTAACATTCTTAATATTCTTCTTGGCATTGCAGTACTTCTGGTAGGTTCATATAAGGATATGCTTTTTCTTGGTGTAATGTTCTTCAATACAACAATAGGTATTATTCAGGAGTTAAGGGCAAAAAATGCAATAGAAAAGCTTTCTATTGTGTCTGAAACAAAAGCTACCGTAATAAGAAACGGTGAAAAGAACAGATTATCAACTGAGGAAATAGTTCTTGACGATATTATAGAGTTTTCTCAGGGCAACCAGATACCGGTCGATTCAATTATTATTGATGGAGAATGTGAAGTAAATGAATCATTGCTGACAGGTGAATCTGACGCAATTATAAAACGCAAAGGAGATATGATTCTGTCAGGCAGCTACATAATCAGCGGAAAATGTACTGCAAGAGTAGAGCATGTTGCTGATCAGAACTATGCTTCAAAGAT
>ONRO01000246.1 GCA_900320235.1 uncultured Eubacteriales bacterium | reverse complement strand
GCCGTGTTTACATTTGACAAAGGCATAAGTATTTGATAAAATAAAAAGGTTAATAAAAGATAAAGGAAAGTGTAAAATGGATCAAAATAATATTTTTGAAGAAAATTACAGCTTTGAACAGTTGGAGCTTTCTTCTGAGTTGAACAGGGCAATTAATGAACTTGGATTTGTCTCCCCTACTCCTATACAGTATAAGGCGATTCCTGCAATCAGATCAGGAAATGATATTATTGGAAGATCTCAGACTGGTACAGGAAAAACAATGGCATTTGCCATTCCTGCAATAGAAATGATAAAATCTGCTGAGGATAAATCAAAAGTATCTGTTATTATCATGCTTCCAACAAGAGAGCTTGCAATTCAATGCTGTGGGGAAATAAGAAAGCTTACAAAATACTGTGAGGAAATTCGTCCTGTTGAGATATATGGCGGGGTTCCTATGGATAAGCAGATCATGCGTTTGAAAAGAGCTAATATTGTTATCGGAACTCCAGGCAGAATTATGGATCATATGCGCCGTCGTACTCTTAAGCTTGATAATGTTAAGCTTGCTGTCCTGGATGAAGCTGATGAAATGCTTAGTATGGGTTTTAAAGAGGATATGGAAACAATTCTCCGAGAAACTCCTCAAACAAGACAAACTGTTCTTTTTTCTGCAACCATGCCGGATGAAATAATGTCAATTACTGAAGAGTTTCAAAATGATCCGATTGTAATTCAGACGAATAATAAAAAACTGACACTTGATAATATCAGGCAAACTTATGTTGATGTTCCTATGGGAAGAAAGCTTGATGCTTTGAAGCTCCTGATTTATTATTTTGATCCATCGTTGGCTATTGTATTCTGTAATACAAAGAAAATGGCAGAAGAAGTTTCTATCTCTCTTTGTAAAAGCGGTATTAATGCTGAGGCATTACATGGAGATCTGAAACAATCTCAAAGAAACAGCGTTATGGAGAAATTCAGATATGGTTCTACTTCTATTCTTGTGGCTACTGATGTTGCTGCAAGAGGAATTGATGTAAATGACGTTGAATTTGTATTTAACTATGATTTACCCCAGAATAATGAGTATTATGTTCATAGGATCGGACGTACAGGCAGAGTTGGCAAAGAAGGTAATTCTATTACTATATGCAGCGGCAGAAGACAGGTTTTTCAGTTAACAGGAATTGCAAAAGAATTAAAATGTCAAATTAATCAGATTGATGTTCCTACTGGTGATGATATAAATTATCATATAGCTGAAAAGAATATTATACTTGTAGAAGATGTTTTATCTGATGTTATTAATGACAGATATAAAAATATGGTTAATATGCTTTTAGAAGAAGGTTATTCTCTTTATGATATTGCAGCAGCCGCTCTTCAGATGAACTTCTCTGAGAAAGAAATAAAGGTAAATGATATTAGTGCTGAAAGAAAGCAGTACAGTAAAAATGGTAATACGGATTTTTCTAAGATCATATTGAATATTGGCAGATCTAACAGAGTTGCTCCGAATCATATAGTTGCATCAATAACTGAAAAAAGTCTTCTTCATGGAAGTGATATCGGTAAAATAGAAATATTTGATGATTGTTCAGTTGTTTCTATTCCAAGTATATCTGCTGAGAATGTTCTTGATAGTATGTATGGTGCAAAAGTCTGTGGTAAGCCTGTGAAAGTTTCTCTTTATGAGGAGAAAAGTCAAAGAAAAAGAAATACAACTTCCGGATATAGTCATGTGAAAAAGAAGGATAACGGAAAAAAGAAAGAATATATCAGAAGAAAAAACAATGTTAAGAAAACCGACGTAAAAAAAGCATTCAGAAAGGCCACAAAGCGTCACGATTGATACGGAGGTGTTTTGATGAAAAAAATACTGTGTATATTTTTATGTTTTATTGCAGCAATTCCTTTATCAGGTTGTTTGAAGAATGAAAATGAGGATGTATTGCCTGCTGATACGGTAAGTACTACAACAAATCTGTCATCGGAGAAACCAGAGAGTATGGAAAGTAGTATTGCGGAAGAAATAAGCTATCCTTCAGATACTGATGAAATTGATTCTGATAGTTTGAGATATAAAAGTAAGGATGGAAAAATTACTGCTGTATTTCCCAAAATGTTCTGGAAAAAATCAGATGATTTTAAATCTGAAAGTGGTATATATCTTAGTACTACTGATGGAAATGCTACACTTCAGATAGATTATATTTATAGCCAGGGGATCACAAAAGAATCTTTTGTCGAGTATCTTGAAAAAAAATACAAATCATCCAAGGCAGATACTACAGACTCTAAATATGTTCTATTCAAGTCAAAAATAAAAGATAAAAAGAACAATAACGTGATTCTATATATGAAAGCGTTATTGAAAAAAGATGGCTATTCAGAGGCAATTCTTTGTTATCACGAAAGTGATAAAGATAAATATGAAAAGCTATTACAGAAAATAGAAATTCAATAATTGGAGGTTTTTGAAATGAAATATCGTTTTACAAAAATGCATGGCGCTGGAAATGATTATGTATATATCGATTGTTTTGAAAATACTGTGAATGGTCCTGAACATTTAAGCCGTATTCTTGCAGACAGACATAAAGGTGTAGGCGGAGATGGTCTGGTTCTTATTTGTCCGTCTGAGGTTGCTGATGCAAAAATGAGAATGTTTAATCTGGATGGTTCAGAAGGAATGATGTGTGGCAATGCAATCAGATGTGTAGCAAGATATATTTATGATAATAATATTGCTCGAAAAGATATTGTTACGATTGAAACAAAGAGTGGGATAAAAACAATTACTATAAAAACAAAAGATTCTTCATTTATCAGTGCAAGTGTAGATATGGGAAAAGCAATACTTAAACCAGCTGATATTCCTATGAAGTCGGATGGTGATGTATTTATTTCTCAGCCTGTTGAAGCAGACGGCAAAACTTACTTATGTACAGCTGTTTCTATGGGAAACCCTCATTGTATAACATTTGTAGACGATCCGGATAATATTGAACTTGAAAAAATAGGTCCTGTGTTTGAAAATCATCCACTTTTCCCTGACAGAGTAAATACTGAGTTTATTAGTATAATTGATAAAAATAATATCAAGATGAGAGTCTGGGAACGTGGTTCAGGAGAAACAATGGCATGTGGTACAGGTTCCTGTGCTGCTGTTGTTGCATGTGTTCTGAACGGCTATTCAGAAATTGATACTCCTGTTAATGTTCATCTCAGGGGCGGCATGCTTACTGATACTTACAGGTCGGACGGTTCAGTAATAATGGAAGGACCTGCGGTTAAAGTTTTTGAAGGAATAGTTGATACGGATGATCTGGTATGAAATAATATTATAATAATTTACGGGTACCCTGTCGATATGATCGTACAGAGTACCCGTAATAATTTTTTATTTTACAGTAAATACAAATGAATTTGTTTTTACATTACCGGAAAGATCCTTTACTTTTACTGATATAGTGTATTGTCCTTTTTCCCATGGACGATATGTATAGCTGGTTCCGGGATTATACTTTCTGAGATTGATATAGTTAGATATGCTGGGCTTTATAGCGTTGATCTCGTACTTATATGATCCGTTTCCACCCTGTGCATCTAAATTGATATTGACTGTGCTTCCGTAATTAATTGTTTTATTGCTGACTGATGATTTATTTACAAGATTCTTTGCCTTAATGTTTGCGTAAAAATTCACTTCAGAAGATGAGCCGCTATTATCCTTGCAGATAACCTTGAGTTCATATGTACCTACCTCCCATGGATGATATGTATAGGAGGATGATGTGTAATTCTTTCTGAGGTTAACCCATTCATTTCCGCTTGGCTTTTTTGCAAATACATCATATTGATATCCGCCAGTTCCTCCGGAAGCATTGAGTTTGAAAACAATGTTGTTGCCAATTGTAACTGAATCTGTATTTATAGTAGAGCTGTTATTCAGCTTTGTTGCAGTGACGTTGAAAGAATAGGTTTTTGAATCAACTGTACCTGAAGAATCTTTTGCATTGATTTTGATTGAGTATTTTCCTGATTCCCAGGGATGGTAAATATAAGTCGAAGATGAATTATATTTTCTGAGATTGATCCATTCTTTACTGCTCGGCTTATTTGCATATATCTCATACTGATATGATCCTGAGCCGTAAGAAGCTGATAAATTCATCTTGATATCGTTGCCAAACATGATATTTGTTTTATCAATGGTACTTGTATTTGTGATAGGTTTAAGAACGGGTTTCGGAAGATTAGAAGTTACATACCAGTAAGCTTCTATACCTGATGTATCTACAAGTGACTGAGTTGCTTCGATCCTGCCTGTGCCGCAGCATCTTGCAGGATCTGAGCAATAAAATTTTCCGTTTGTGTAATCTGTAAGAAGAATAGCATGCGGATAATCATAATCGTATGCTACAATTCCTTCAGGATGTTCATTTAATAGCTTTTTAAGTGCCTCTGTGGAATTGCCATATATTCTCTCACAGTCAACACTGATATTTTTATAAGTATAATCGAACCTCATTCCCCAACCTGTCCAGAGTACTGAACTGCAGGAATCTTCAGTAATGCTTTTCCAATCACTATCGCCTCTGAGTAAAGCAGCTCTTCTGAGCATCATTACGTTTGAAGCGAGTGTACAAGTATAACTTTCTTGCTGCTTGACAAATACAGAAGGTGAATTAAGAGTATTAATATCAACTGCACTGGCATTACTAACGGTACTTATAGCACATACGGGAGCCAATGCTAATATACTAAGCAGAAAGATGAAATATTTCCTGAGTTTTATCATAATAGCCTCCATAAGTTATTTTTTCGTCTTGTATATATTACATTTTTTTTACAATTATTGCAAGTAAATATTCAGTTTTTCTTTTGTTAAAGATATGTTTTTAAAGATTTTTAGCAATTGATACAATTTTAATATCTGATTTTTTTATATTTTATACTGATTTTAGTGTATTTTATATTAATACTTATCCGTGTATTTGGTAATTTTTTCATTTTACATGGTAACAATATTGATATCATTTTCCTGAAGACGAAACCGTAATTTTTGTAAATTCAATATCCGATTGTCTGTTAACTATATCTTTTATTGCAAGTGCTGAAGAATCATCAAGTTTGCCGCCAAATACCGAAACACAGCAGCTATTGTTATTTATTATTACATATGCATCATCAAAACCACGTGTAATGATTTCATTTTCAATATCTGTCTGTAATTTAATGTTTTCTGCTAATTCCTTTGCGGATTCAACAGCGGATTTCTTTGCTGATTCATCTGATGAAGCTGATTCAATAATATCTGTCAGTGATTCTATTGCTTTTTCATTGCTTTGGTTTCTTTTCTCCTTCTCAGCTGAAAAATGTTCTTTTTTAGCTTCAGCATTCACAGCCTTTGTTTTTGTCTGATTTGTTTTATTTTTTTGTTTTTCTGCTTTTTCCTTCTTACTATCTGATGCTGAGTTATTACTTATTTCTGATGTACTGATCTCTGTGTTTACATAGGTTGTCTGACCTAACTGTTTTACCGATGATGCCTCACTTTCAGATACTTCTATGCCTGACGTATCTGAAAACTGCCAGTTAAGATATACCGCAGCACCGAGTGCAACAACTAATGAAGCTATGACAAGCTGTCTTTTTCCGAATGTCATATTGAAAACCTCCTCCATGACCAATAGATTCATAATTACGTTCCCAGTTTTGATACGCAAATGTGAGTTTTTGAAATATTCAATGCAGCTGATACCGCATCCGTGATCTCTTCTTTTATTACATCATTGTCTCCTCCTTCACAGATTATCAAAACACCTTTTATCTCAGGAACGAGTTGTCCTAATGATAATGCTTTTTCAGAACCGTCTTTTCCTCGAATTAAAATATATTTTTTCTTTTCAGTATTTTGTTTGTCAGTATTTTCGTTATCATTTGTTTTCTTTGCCGAATCTTTATCTGCAATATCTGTATCAGCTGCATACAGCTCTCTTACTGAACCGTTCAGAGTGACCATTATTTTTGTTTTTCCGGCACCTTCAATGCTTGAAATCATATTACCGAGTTCCTGTGAAATATTCTGTTTATAATTATCTGCAGAAAAACCATTGTCTTCTGCCTGTGATGTTTCATTCAGGTTTTCTGTTTTGTTTTTATCAAAATATGATGATGCAAATATCAGACCGATTCCTATCATTCCACAGATTACAATAAGGGATAATACTTTTTCATTTTTTAATAAATCTGTAAATAATGAATGATTCTTTGTTTTTTCTGTATTGTTTTTTTTCATCTGATAAACCTCATATATGTCTTTTCAAAATATTTTATGCGGGATTTATTATATAATATGCCCGGTAATGAATAATATGTTATTCATTACTGCTGATACAAATAATTTTTGGGTCTGTTCCGAGTTTTTCATTGATCAGTTTTTTTATCTCCAGGATATTGTTTTTTTTAGTTCCGGGTATACTGATGTAACAAACAATGTTTTCTGCTTTTCCATTTTCATCATAACTGAGTTTCACGTTGGTTTCCAGGTAATCAATATTGTTTTGTATCAGCACATTTTCTGCAGTTTTACTCAATTTCTCATCAATTATTCTTTTTTCCATATCTTCTATGTCATTATTTTTGCTTTCGTAAGTGAATGTATTATCAAATTCAGGTTCTTTTATATTATTAATCAGATCAATCACTGGAAAAAGTATTGTGCACAAGAGTACCCCTCCGATAACGGCTTTAATAGTCTTTTCATATTTTTTATCATTGATCAGCAATTCTGTAATACTTGCAATTACGGTACAAGCTATTACTGATAATGCCCATTTATAGATATCTTCCATAGCCTTTCCTCTTTATTTTCCTATGATCAGAATAATGACAGTTGAAATTATGAAAATCATAACAGTCGTAAGTAGTATTGCTGTCAATAAAGAGCATACGGTTTCTATTGCTTTTACAGTCGCGTTACAGTTTTTTAAACCAAATAATTCTGCGGCAGCACCAAGTATATAAAAGCTTAATTTCCATATTATGCATTCAATAACAGCAGGTAGAAAAATAGTTGCTGATGCAATAATAATAAAAACTCCTGTTCCACTTTTCAATAATGACAAACTGCTGTTGAAGGTATTTACGGTTTCGCTTAATACACCTCCGACAAGAGGGACAAATGTACTTACTGCATATTTAGCCACCTTGTTGCCGACTTCATCCATTGATGAACTAATGAAAGTCTGAGTCGATAGTATTGTAACAAAAACCCCCAGAGAGAGATTTAAAACCCATTTTATACACTTTTCAAGAGCTTTTCCTAAACCAGAAATACAAAGATCAGGGGCAAAAGAAGATACTAACGATAATGAAAGAAATACATGAGTGAATGGTATTATCAGCTTTGATGAAATTAGTGATATGATTTCTGACACGCACATAAGTGTTGAATAATATGATGCTCCTGTAATACTGTGGGATGATGAAACGATCAGTCCTGCCATTACAGGGACATACAAAGCCATAAATCCAGATGCACCTTCGATAACTAAAGTGCATTGTTCTACTAATTGACTTAGTGGAATAATACAGCATGCACAAATACATATTGCTCCCAAAGAAGATATGCTTTTTTTCAGTGGGCTTTCATTAGTGAAAATATTTGTCGCTTCGACTATTGAACAAAGAATCATTATTCCAAGGGCCGAAAAAATTGCTTTAAATGGTGTTTTGCTCTTCTCAGCAGCCAGGTTATTAATTACTTTGAAAAAATCCGATATGTTTACAGAACCGATGTTTTCATAACTAAGACTGTTCATATTAAGTTCAGTTAATAATTCTTTTGTTTGCTGCGGCAGAGAAGAATATAATTCATCGGCCCCGCTCAGGTTTAACTGATCGTTATACAGTGTGGAGGTATCCTGATTGTTTTTTTCTTCTGCGGCATATATTGTTGGAGAAAAGATACAAATGAAAACTATCAAAAGAATGACCATTGCAACTACTTTTCTCATTTGATCACCCTGTTTCCTTTGTTTTGACTGAATTATCCTTGGTTTATGATTAATTGTGAAAAATAATTAGATTTAGATTAATTATTCTGAACCGGAGTCATCTGCTAATTGCAATCAGCAGATTATTTCATAATGACTTATGAGCAGTTATCTTAATCACAATTATATTTAATTGACTTTGAGCAGTTCTGATGCAATTGATATAATATCTGTGTATATTGGCAGTGATAAAATTATTACAGTTATTTTTGAAGCAAATTCGACTTTAGAGGCCAGGGATGAAAAACCATTATCACGGCAGAATTCAGATGAAAATTTTCCTGCAATACATATTCCTATTGATTTAACAAGTATTGTTATATAAGACTGGTCAATGCCTGCAAGATCTCCTATTTCGTTCAGTTCGCTGATAAATGGTGTCAGTTCAGGCAATATGGAAATTATAATTATAATGCTTCCTGTGATCGCTGTCAGTACGGATATTTCCGGGGAGTATTTTTTTAATACTACTGATGCAAATGTTGTAACTATACCCGCACCGCAGACAGTAATTATTTCTGTCAAAAACCGAATAAACTCTCGATGGTGGTAAAAAGCTCAGATATTTTTTCTACGAGCATTAGCAGTACCACCACTAATCCTGCAAGTGTCGTCATCATTGCTTGTTCTTCCCTCCCCGAACGTGAAAGAACCAGACTTAAGACCGCAACAATGATTCCGATAGCAGCAATTTTAAAGATAAATTCAATGTTCATTTTTACCACCTATATTCAGGCTTTTTTGAAAATCATGTCTGACTGTTTTAGGCACATCTGCTCAGATTAATAATACAGCTACAATTGCTCCTGAAAATGTTCCGAGTGTTCTGTAGAGTTTCATTTTTGTCTCATTCTCTTTTTTTCTGTCAGTCATTCTTTCAGATACATTGGATATGTTCAGTCTGATCTTCATTATTTCTTCATCGGAACCATGGTTACCGAATTCTTCTCCAAAGGCAAGAATTAATAACAGATCTTCTTTTTCAAATTGGTTTCTGTTAAAAGCTGAGTAAACAGATTTTTCCCATGCATAACGAAAATCATAATCACTGTTCAGATAATTGAGTGTATCCTTTATCATTTGATCAAGCAGTGGAATAGATTTAACATTATTCAGAATATACTTTATATCTGAATTGGCATAGTTTATCATTGCTTCGGCCTGAGTAAGAAATGAAATATACTGAGTAATAAATTCGGTTTTTTCGTTGATCCTTTTTGATATATATATACCTGCTAAGCCTCCGCATAATACTATAAAAACAGAGCCTGTTAATTTCATTAACATATAATCATTCCTATAATCTGATTATTTCTTTTATTTTACATGGTATATCACTTGAATCGAGAATAACAATATTTTTGAATGCACATGTGGAGATCAGCTTTTTAGTCTGACTGCGACGAAAAAGTTCATCAGTATTTCCAGCATGTAATGATGCAATTATTATTGCTCCTGCATTTGTACACTTTATTATGGAGTCAACATCCTTATCTGTACCTACTTCATCGCATATGATAAGTTGAGGAGAAAATGATCTTATTGCCTGCATTATTCCATCTGATTTAGGATAGCCTGTAAATATATCTGACAGGCCTAAATCTATACTTCCTTTATTTCCACCTGATAACTCTCCTCTTTCATCAATTACTGTTGTTCTCATTATTCTGCATCCGTTTCCGGTCGATACATTTCTGGCAATATCTCTTAGTAATGTTGTCTTACCGGTTGTCGGAGCACCTACGATCAGAACTCCGCCTTTTAATGGAAAAATCTTACTTATCAGTTCATTTGATATTCCTGTTATCTGCCTTGATATTCTTATATTCATTGAAGTAATGTCAGAAACAGATATTATTTCATTGTTTTTTATATTTGCTGTTCCGCATACACCTATTCTTGATCCGTTTGATGCAGTAATGTAGCCGTCTATTATTTCGTTTTGTTTACTATAAACGGAATAGCCGCAAAGACTACGGAAGCTGTCAAATATATGGTGTTTTAAACTTCTTACAGCTCTCGGACCGGGAGAATAAATTATACTTCCGTCTTTACATACAAATAATGTTTCTTTACCGCTTGTCAGGGCGATTGGTTTGTTGCATCTCAGTCTTATTTCCTGAATCAGTTTTTTTTTGCTGTCAGGTATTTTTATTAATGACTGAGATAACTCATTACATAGCATTTTTGCTGCTTCATCAAAGCTTTCTGTATTGTTTCCCGTATTGTACCACTCCCTTATTTTGACTTTGCTATATTATACATAGCAGGTCAGTCTTTTAGAACAAAAATAAAAAGCACAAGCTGTCGATAATTTAGCTTGTGCCGAAAACTTATTCACTTTTCAGAATGATAATCAGATTCGTTGAACAGCTTCTCTGAAATATCATCAGCATACGACGATGCATTGAATATTGCCATTAATAAAACACCAAGACATACTCCTGTTACAAGACCTGCAATAAACATAATCATTTCATTAGTCACCTCAGATACAAATAACATTTTTTCAAAAGTCAGCCATATATTAATTATATGTATTTTAATGACTTTTTATTCATCATATTGAATGTCTGTTATTTATTGTATCTGGCTTTTCCGGATCTTCTGCGAGTATTCTGTTTCAGAGTCCTGTAAGGTAAATAATGGTGTTAATATATTTTTAAATTGTGTATAAAATATGCTTTTACGAAAATAATGACTTATTAATATTCACTCCGATCTGCTTGTCCGAATACATCTATCGGGACACCAAGCAATGCCATTATTTCAATATATCCATCATATATTTCTTCACGAGAGAAATTACCTGCATCAAGCTGATCATCACTGAGCTGATTTAATCTTTGATAAAAATCTGATGCTAATTCAATATATTTATCAGAATAAACTAAATTTTCAAAAAGCAAGTCCTCTGCTTTTCCGTACTCTCCTTCCCTGATCATCTCCATTAATTTTAGATGAAGCAGATCTGTTGTTGTCAAAGTATCACTGTCATACATATTACCTATTATTTCGTAATGTACTTCTGATTCTTTTTTTCCGAATACTACATTTGCAACGAATCTTGTCATCATTTCTATCTGACGCAACATCCAGTCATCCTGAAATCCCATGTATTCTGACCTCCGTCTTTAATTATAGAATAGTTAAAAATTTACCTGAAAATATATAGGCTTTTATTCACGCTGTCACTGAAAGATTATTATATTAGTTAAGATATTGCAGCAAGTACACCTGTTGAAAATGCTGTCTGTAAATTAAAGCCTCCTGTATAACAATCAACATCAATAACTTCACCAGCAAAATATAGTCCTTTCACAAGCTTTGATTGCATAGTTTTTGGATCTATCTCTTTTACGCAGACACCTCCGGAAGTAACAATTGCTTCCTCAATCGGGCGAAATCCAGTTACAGTTCTTTCTATTCTTTTTAATTTTTCAATAATCCTTCGGCGTTCTTCCCTGGTTATTTCGCTGTTTTTCCGGTTGTCTGGTATTTCACTGATTTTAACAAAATCTTTTATCAGAGCACGAGGCATAAGAGTTGATAAAACATCTGAATATACACCGTTGTGTTTATCATTAATTTCCCTTAATAATCTTGTGTCAAGAGTTTTTTCATCCAAAGCCGGCTTCAGATCGATCTCTATTTTATATCTTCCGTTTTCCATGTTTTTCATATGAGCAGATGCACTTCTTATTATTGCTCCGGACAAACCGTATCGGTGAAGTTCAAACTCTCCGAAATCATTATATATGCATTTGTTTTTCCTGAATGTATCTATCAGACGAACAGATACGTTTTTTAATAGAAGGCCATCTGAATCATAACCTGTATGTTCTGCAGTTTCAACCGGAACGAGAGAAGGTCTCAAGGTAGTGATAGTATGTCCGGCTTTTTCTGCAAAGCGATAACCATCGCCTGTTGATCCGGTCAGCGGATAAGATTTTCCTCCGGTAGCGATTATTAACTTATCACATTCTATTACAGTTTTATCAGCCAAAATAACACCGTATATCTGATTGTCTTTGATAAGAATATCTTCAGCATTTGTATTTATTGTCTTACAGCCAGAGCCTTTTAAGGTGCGAAGTAATGTATCAACAATATCTCCTGCCTTATCAGATACCGGAAAAACACGGTTGCCTCTTTCTGTTTTCAGAGGACATCCGTGTTTTTCAAAAAACTCAATAGTATCTTCCGGAGAAAAAGCATTTAATGCACTGAAAAGAAATTTTCCGTTTGTAGGTGTATTTGCAATAACAGTTTTTTCATTACAATTGTTGCAGACATTGCACCTTCCTTTTCCGGTGATATACAGCTTTCTTCCAGGTCGTTTGTTTTTCTCTAGAATAATTGTTTCATTACCTCTGTTTGCTGAGAAAATGCCTGCCATCATTCCGGCAGCACCAGCTCCGATTATTACAGTTCGTTCATTGCTCAACAGTTTCATCCTCTCTGTTGTTTCGGTAAACATCATATTCTTCCCAGATGGATTCAAGCTTTGTAAAGGTATCTTCAACGACTCCGTCCAATTCGATAACTGTTGCGACAATCAAAGCGTTTATCATGCTTAAAGGTGCAACAAGTGAATCAACAATAGATGCCATATCGCTTTTTGCAATCAGAACATAGTCAGACATTTCACAAAGAGGACTTGTCATACTATCTGTCAAGGCAATAACCTTTGCACCTCTTCTTTTTGCAAAGGACATTGCCTTGACAGCTGCATTGGAGTATCTTGGGAAGCTTATTCCGATAATTACATCGTTTTCAGAAATCCGGAACAGCTGTTCGTATATTTCAGTTTCTCCATAATTACTGATAACCTTAACATTATCAAATATCAATGAATAATAGTATCCTAAAAATGATGCCAGAGCTGCAGAACTTCTGACTGCAAAAATATAGATGGTTTTTGCACTTGCAATGGCTTTTACAGAACTCTTGAAATCATCTTTAGATGTTTCTTCCATTGTTTTTCTTATTTTTTCTATATCCTGATTAAGTACATTTGTAAGAACATTTTCATTTCCGAAACGGTTTTTTGTTACCTCTATTCTTTGAATTGAGGTAAGCTTATCCCTTATCATTTCCTGCATTGCTTTTTGCATTTTGGGATAACCATCATATCCAAGTTCGGTTGCGAAACGCACAACAGTGGATTCACTGACTCCGACTGTTGTTCCAAGCTTTGATGCCGTCATAAAAGCAGCTTTATCATAATGCTCGGTAATAAAGTTTGCTATAAGCTTCTGACCTTTAGAAAATTTTGACATTCTTTCATTAATAAGTGACAGTAAGTTCATTATTAATAATCTCCTGTTTCTTTATATTATAATCATTTTCTTACTCAGATCATTAAAAATTTATTGTTGCAAAAAGAATAGAAAAAACGCTGAGTACAATAAGTACACAAAGTACAATTGCTGTTATTCTAATAATCAGCTTTCTGTTTTTAAACAAAACTATTCAACTCCGTTCTCAAAATAGATAAGCTATGGAAAATTTTTGCATAATTTCAGAAAATAACAAGTTAAGGATAATAATATCCAAATAGATTTAAAAAGCAGATATGTAATAAAATTATTCTTAAGTACCTGTTATTCTGCTGATTGCTTTTGCTAAATTAAATATTATAACAAAGATCAGAAAAATGCAAGTCACCAACTAAAATATTTTATATTATTTTAAGTAATAATAAATATATTACGTAATAATTGGTCAAATAGGAGACTTTTTATTATTTTTGTAGGTTATTTTGCATAAAAAGATTGACAAATTATTCATTTTGAAGGATAATAGATATGCATACATATTGTAAATACATAATTAAGGAGGAAGGATCATGGGCTATACTATTGCTCAAAAAATCATTAAGGCTCACTTACTCAGCGGTGAAATGACAGTCGGCAGTGAGGTTGGGCTTAAAATTGATCAAACTCTTACACAGGACGCCACAGGCACAATGGCTTACCTCGAATTTGAGGCTATCGGAGTTCCCAGAGTAAAAACAGAAAAAAGTGTCGCTTATATCGACCATAATACTCTTCAGACTGGTTTTGAAAACGCAGATGACCATCGTTTTATTCAGTCTGTCTGCAAAAAGCATGGTATTTATTTCTCAAGACCCGGAAATGGTATTTGCCACCAGGTTCATCTTGAACGTTTCGGAAAACCGGGTAAGACCCTTATTGGTTCAGACAGTCATACTCCCACAGGCGGTGGAATCGGAATGCTTGCAATTGGAGCAGGTGGTCTTGATGTTGCAGTTGCTATGGGTGGAGGTGCATATTATATCTCTATGCCCAAAATGGTAAGAATTAATCTTAGCGGTAAGCTTCAGCCCTGGGTATCTGCTAAGGATATTATTCTTGAAGTACTGAGAATCATGTCTGTAAAAGGCGGAGTCGGCAAAATAGTTGAATACGGCGGAGAGGGTGTAAAAACACTTACTGTACCTGAAAGAGCAACAATAACTAACATGGGCGCAGAGCTCGGTGCAACAACATCTATCTTCCCGTCTGATGAAATAACTAAAGAATTTATGAAAGCTCAGGGCCGTGAAGAAGATTGGTCAGAACTTTCTGCTGATTCTGATGCGGTTTATGATGAAATAATAGATATCGATCTTTCTAAGCTTGTACCTGCTGCTGCATGTCCTCACAGCCCTGATAATATCAAATCAATTGAGGAAATCGGTCCTCAGAAGATTGATCAGGTTTGTATCGGCTCTTGCACAAATTCATCTTATCTTGATCTTATGAGAGTTGCTGCAATCCTTAAGGGTAAAACGGTTGCTCCTAATGTCAGTCTTGCTATTGCTCCAGGTTCAAAGCAGGTTTATAATATGCTTGCAAGAAATGGTGCTTTAGCTGATATTATTGAAGCAGGCGCAAGAATTCTTGAGTGTGCATGCGGTCCATGTATTGGCATGGGTCAGTCACCTAACAGCAAGGGTATCTCACTCAGAACATTCAATCGAAATTTTGAGGGCAGAAGCGGTACTCGTGACGGACAGATTTATCTTGTCAGCCCTGAAACAGCTGCGGCATCTGCTCTTACAGGAGTATTTACAGATCCGAGAACACTTGGTGACGCAATTGATATTCCGCTTCCTGAGAAATTTGAGTTTAATGATAACATGGTCATAGCTCCCGCATCTGTCGATGAAATGGACAGTGTTGAAGTACTCAGAGGTCCCAATATCAAACCTTATCCTGAAACGGCTCCTCTTGCAGAAAGTATTGATGTTCCATGCTCTCTCAAGGTTGGTGACAATATTACAACCGATCATATTATGCCTGCCGGTGCAAAGATTCTTCCGCTCCGTTCTAATATTCCTGCTATTTCACAGCACTGCTTTACAGTTTGTGATAAGGATTTCCCGGAAAGAGCAAAGAAACTCGGTGCAAGCATTGTAATAGGTGGTATTAACTATGGTCAGGGAAGCTCTCGTGAGCATGCTGCTCTCGCTCCTCTTTATCTTGGAGTAAAAGCAGTTGTTGTCAAGTCTTTCGCAAGGATCCACAGAGCAAATCTTATCAATGCGGGTATTCTTCCCCTTACTTTTGTCAATGAGTCAGACTATGACAGCATAAGCGAAGGTGATGAGCTTTCTATTCCGAATGTACGTCAGCTTATCTCAGATGGTAAGGAAGAGCTTGTTCTTGTCAATAAAACAAATGGCAGAGAAATGCCTGTTCTTTGTGAGCTGTCTGACAGAACAAGAGATATTATTCTTGCTGGTGGTTTGCTCGATTATACAAGAAATAACGGCTGATAAAATAATAATTATTTTCTTTAAAGGGCAGTTTGAAATAATATCTGCCCTTTAAAAGAATTTGCAAATAATAAAGATTTTTTCATTGAAAGGATTGTAAAATATGGAAAAAATTCTTATGTCAACGCCTATCGTTGAGATGGACGGAGACGAGATGACAAGAGTTCTCTGGAAGATGATCAAGGATAAGCTTATTATTCCTTTTGTGGATCTTAAAAGTGAGTACTATGATCTTGGACTTGAGAACAGAGAAAAAACTAAGGATCAGGTTACTATTGACAGTGCTGAGGCTACAAAAAAATATGGTGTTGCTGTTAAGTGCGCAACTATTACACCAAATGCTGAACGCGTTAAAGAGTATAACCTTACGAAAATGTGGAAATCGCCGAATGGTACAATTCGTGCTATTCTCGATGGTACTGTTTTCAGAACACCTATTCTTGTAAAGGGTATCACTCCCTATATCTCAACATGGAAAAAACCTATTACAATTGCTCGACATGCTTATGGTGATGTATATAAGAATACTGAAATGGTAGTTGCTGACGGCAGTAAAGCTGAACTTGTAGTTACAGATAAAGATGGAAATGAAACAAGACAGCTTATCCACGAGTTTAGTGGTTCTGACGGAATAATTCAGGGTCTTCATAATATTGATAAGAGTATAGGAAGCTTTGCAAGAGCTTGCTTCAATTTTGCTCTTGATAAAAAACAGGATCTCTGGTTTGCTACAAAAGATACTATTTCCAAAAAATATGATCATCGTTTTAAGGATATTTTCAATGAGATCTTTGAAAATGAATATAAGGATAAATTTGAATCAGCTGGTATTACTTATTTCTACACCCTTATCGATGATGCTGTTGCAAGAGTTGTACGTTCTGACGGTGGATATATCTGGGCATGTAAAAACTATGATGGTGACGTAATGTCAGATATGGTTGCAACTGCATTTGGTTCACTCGCAATGATGACATCTGTTCTTGTTTCTCCTGATGGAATTTATGAATATGAGGCTGCACATGGTACAGTTCAGCGTCATTACTATAAATATCTCAAGGGTGAATCAACTTCCACTAATTCAGTTGCTACTATTTTTGCATGGAGCGGTGCTCTTCGCAAAAGAGGCGAGCTTGATAATAATGATAAGCTCTCAGCTTTTGCTGATAGCCTTGAAAAAGCAACGATTGATACTATTGAGGACGGTATTATGACTGGTGATCTCTACCTTCTTTCTTCACTTGAAAATAAGAAAAAAGTTGATAGTGAAACATTCCTTGATGAGATCAATAAGCGTCTTTCTGAGATTCTTAAATAATTTGACTTGATTAGCTGTAAATAAGCTTCAATCATCCGGATAGATGAAAGCTTATTTACAGCCTTTTTTGTTATTGATAACCTCTCTGATTATTATGAATAAAATAAATCTGCAAAACACATAATAATCGTAATCATTATTTTCTTATTAAAAAAAGAATAATTGATAGTTTATAAATAATAAAAAATAATAATAACTCTTGAAGTAATTCAAAAAAAATGGTATACTTAAATGTATGCTGTTATGAGTTGTTACTTCGTTTATGGAGGATTAAAATGAGTATCAAAAAAACAGCAAAAAATAAAACTGAAAGTCATAGCTTTGAAGAATATCCGGAAGAAGCAAATATTGAAAATCAGACTCCTTTATCTCCAGATTCAAATAATCTTATTATTGAATCCGGATCAATTATTTCTGTTACTGAAAAATATACCGTACAGTGCCTGACAATAATTGGCCAGATCGAAGGACATTATATTCTGACACCTCAGAATAAAACTACAAAATATGAGCATATCATTCCTCAGCTTGCTGCTGCAGAACAAAGTGAAGAAATAGATGGTCTGCTGATTATACTTAATACTGTTGGCGGTGATGTTGAGGCTGGTCTGGCAATTGCCGAACTTGTTGCAGGGATGACAAAACCGGTAGTTTCTTTAGTTCTTGGCGGCGGACATTCAATTGGTGTTCCTATTGCTGTTGCTGCTAAAAAATCATTTATCGCTGAGTCTGCTACGATGACTATTCATCCCGTTAGAATGAATGGGCTTATGCTTGGTGTTCCTCAGGCTTTTGAGTATTTTCAGAGAATGCAGAGAAGAATTACAAAGTTTGTTACAGATAATTCATCAGTTAATCCTGAAAAGTATAATGAAATGGCAATGAATACGGATGAACTTGTTATGGATATCGGTACTATCCTTGATGGCAAGGAAGCTGTACAATGCGGTCTTATCGATAAGGTTGGTACACTGCATGAGGCTTTGTGTGCTCTGTATAAAATGATCGATAAACAAAGAACAGGAAAAAAGAAAAGTCGATGAATCTTTAATATTTTTTATAATGCAGGAATATATTATAGTATTTCTGCATGGTTTATCAGGAGGTACATAACTATGGATATTTTGAGTGCTATCGTTCAGGGTATTATTCAGGGACTGACTGAATTCCTGCCTGTATCAAGCAGCGGTCACCTTACTATTACTCAGCATGTTTTTGGAATGCAGGAAGATAATCTATTCTTCTCTGTAATGCTTCATATTGGTACTCTTGCTGCAGTATTTGGTGTATATATTAAGCTTATTGCAAGTCTTCTTAAGGCTTTTGGTCTTATGGTCAAAGATATTTTTACCGGAAAATTCAAATGGAGTAAAATGGATAAGGAAAGAAATATGGTAATGATGCTTATTATCGGTCTGGTTCCACTATTCTTACTGTTTATTCCTATCCCCGGCATGGATATGAAAGTTAAGGATCTTGCTGATATGTTTTCAAAAAGTGGTTATTTTATCGTAGTCGGTATTTCACTTCTTACAACAAGTTTATTACTTCTTATCGGTGACCTCAGAAACAGACATACAAAAAAGGTCTACGAAGAAAAGGGTAATATTCAAAACGGTGGTGCAGGCAGAAAAAAATATACCGTGGTCGATGCAATAACAGTTGGTATTACTCAGTGTTTTGCTGCAATCTTCCCCGGAGTATCAAGATCTGGTTCAACACTTGTTGCAAGTGAGATCAGAGGTATAAATAAACAGGCTGCACTTGATTATTCATTTCTCCTTGGAACTCCTGCTATTGTTGCCGCAGCATTTTTAGAAGGCAAGGATGCTCTTTTTCCAGAAAATGGACAGGCTGTCCAGATTGAATACCTTCCAGTTATCATAGGAATGATAGTCGCAGCGTTTGTTGGTTTCTTTGCAATCAAACTTTTCAAATGGCTTCTTAAAACTGACAGAATGTATGTATTTATTATTTATACAGCAATTGTCGGAGCAGCTGTTTTAACAATCAGTATTATTGAGCTTACAAACGGAACTAATCTCTTTACTGGTCAGCCGCTTGTATTCTGATTATCATCGGGCAGCATTATTGTTGCCCGATTAACTCTAATATTTGTTAATGAGTATTATGCTCTTTCAAAAAAAGGAGCAGTCTTTTATGATGCCATAATAAGCCGATAATAACGGTCAGTTACACCGAAAATATTTGTAATATTAGTTTATATCAAGGCTTTTTTAATACTAAAATAAGCTGTTATTATTATGTAAAGGAGGAATATCATGGCCGCTACTAATCAGAAAAAGGGCTCAGCAAAGCCTGACGCAAAACATAATACTAAACCAAGGACAAAAAAGTCTGGTTCATCAAACAGCAAATCTTCAGGAAGATCTAAGGCTGCTGAGGCTAAAAAGCGTGCACAGACCAGAGCAGAATGGGAAAAACAGCGTAAAAGGTTTATTATTGCCATTATATTATTTATTATGGCTGTATTCTTTACCTTTATGTATTTTATGCCTGGTGAAAAACTATGGCTTTCATTACATGAGCTTTATTGTGGAATATTCGGTGTTTTTGGATTTATGTTTCCTTTGATTCTGATTTATTCTTCATATCAGAATGCAAAAGATGAACCTAAGCCTAATTATAAATCCAAAATTATTCAGTTAAGTTTGACTACTATTTTCCTTGCAAGTACTGTTTTCTGTTTTAATGTTGGTGATGATCCTCTGCGCGGCTATGCAGATGAATTACATAACAGCCTGATTTATTCAAGTACACATACCGGTGCAGGTGTAATCGGTGCAATGATCGGTATTCCCCTTACAAAGATTTTTGGACATACCGGCGGAGGTTTTATTGCAATTATTCTTTTCATATTATTTCTTCTTATTACCTTTGGCAATTTCTTTATGAAGCTTCTTAAAACATTTAAACAACCTGTAAAGGTTATTGGAGAAAATATTAGTGATAATAAGGAGATCAGAAATCAGGTAAGAAAAAAACAGCTTGAAGAACGTGAAAAACAGCGTAAAGTCAACAGAGAGGAATACATAAAAAAACAGGTTGATAAAAAAATTGCTGATAAAAAGAAAAAGGAGGATCAACCTCTCAGAAGATACAAGAATACTCCTTTTTATGAACCGGATAAAGTACTGGTTAATGATGAGGGTGCAGAACCTTTAAACAATTCAACTGTTCAGCCTGAGCCAAAACCTAAACCTAAGGCAAAAAATGCACCTAAATCTAAACCCAGACCTGAATCGGTTCCTCATAAGGATAAAAAGCAAAAACAACAGCCTGTATTTGCAGATGATCTGATATTTAACGGAATGGAATATGATCCTGATGAATTGAATAATATTCCTCAGTTTGTTCCCGATGATAAGGCTGATCTGTCGGTTGAAGCTTTCTTTGAACCAAAAAGCAATAAGAAAAAGGCAGATAAAGAGAAAAACAATGACCAAAAGGATAAGTTTGAAATTTTATCCGATAATTCGTTTGTGAAAGGTCAATATCTTAAACCCCCTACTAATTTACTTGATGCACAGCCATACGAAGAAGAAAGAAACATTTCTGCTGAGTTAAATCAAAGCGGTACAATGCTCGTTGAAACTCTGAAAAGTTTCGGAGTTCAGACTTCTATCGTTAATATCAGTCGCGGGCCTTCAATCACTAGATATGAATTACAGCCTGCATCAGGTGTTAAAATCAGCAAAATAACAAATCTTGCAGATGATATTGCTATGAATCTTGCTGCAACCGGAGTACGTATAGAAGCTCCTATTCCTGGAAAATCTGCCGTAGGTATTGAGGTTCCGAATAAACATGTCAGTGTCGTAAAAATGAGGAACCTTCTTGAATCAAAGGAATTCAGAAATGCAAAAAGTAATCTGACAGTTGCTCTTGGTAAGGATATTTCAGGAAAAATTACTCTTGCTGATCTAAGCAGAATGCCTCATCTTCTTATTGCTGGTTCAACAGGATCAGGTAAGTCTGTTTGTATAAATTCCATGCTTGTCAGTCTTCTGTATAAATCAAGTCCTGACGATGTAAAGCTTATGCTTATAGATCCTAAAGTTGTTGAACTTGGGGTGTATAATGGTATTCCCCATCTTCTTGTACCGGTTGTGACTGATCCCAGAAAAGCAGCTGGTGCTCTTAACTGGGCTGTAAATGAAATGCTTAACAGATATAAAATATTTGCTGAATATAATGTCCGTGATATGCATAGTTTTAACAGGTTTGTTGACAGGCAGAACCAAGAAGTATTTTCCAATGATATTTCAATTGATGAAAGTGAAAGATCATTTGAAGAAGATGAAATGCTCGCACAGGCTCAGGCAGAGCTCAAATCAGATGGAATTGATACTGATAAACCTATTGAACCTAAAAAGCTTCAGAAAATGCCGCAGATCGTTATTGTTATTGACGAGCTTGCTGATCTTATGATGGCTGCACCTAATGAAGTTGAGGAATCTATTTGTCGTCTTGCTCAGATGGCTCGTGCTGCTGGTATGCATCTGGTTATCGCTACCCAGCGTCCCTCAGTTGATGTAATTACGGGTCTTATCAAAGCAAATGTTCCGAGTCGTATTGCATTTGCTGTAAAATCTCAGATCGATTCTCGTACAATACTTGATACCGGCGGAGCTGAAAAGCTTATCGGACGAGGTGATATGTTGTTCTCCCCTATCGGAACAACTAAACCACTCAGGGTTCAGGGCTGCTTTGTGGATGATCCTGAAATTGAAAGAGTAATTGATTTTATCAAGAAGAATAAGGTTGTCGAATATGATAAGGAGGTTCTTGATGAAATTGAAAAAAACGCTGTTCCTAAAAAAGGTAATAAAGATAATGATTCCTCATCCTCTGATATGGATCCGATGATTGAGGATGCAATTAAATGTGTAGTTGAAGCAGGTCAGGCTTCTACATCTATGCTTCAGAGACGCTTCAGAGTAGGATATGCAAGAGCCGGAAGGCTAATTGATGAAATGGAGCAAATGGGTATTGTAGGACCTCACGAGGGTTCTAAGCCTCGTCAGGTGTTAATGACTTATCAGCAATGGATGGAGAGAAATGTTTCAGTATCAGATGATGAATAACGTAATTGCACGATCAGAGTAAATCTTTTTTACTCTGATCGATACAATATATATTATCGGACAATTGTAAACTCTCCGATATTTTTGGATATTTTACAATCGCCTGAAAAAATGGAGGTTTTGAAATGAAAAAAGAAGGACAAATTAAAGTGGATTCGGAAAATCTGTTTCCGATAATAAAAAAATGGCTTTATTCTGATAAGGATATTTTCCTGAGAGAAATAATTGCTAATGGCTGTGATGCTATAAAAAAGTATCAGAGTCTTTGTTCAATTGGCGAAACTGAAAATGATGGAATAAAACCAAGAATTGATGTTATCCTTGACAAGGATAAGAAAACCCTTACGGTCAGTGATAATGGTCTTGGCATGACAGAAGATGAAGTTGAGAAATATATCACTCAGGTCGCTTTTTCAGGAGCAAAAGAGTTTATTGAAAAATACAGTGATAAAACTGATGCTGAAGGTGGAATAATCGGTCATTTTGGTCTTGGTTTTTATTCTGCATATATGGTTTCTGACAGTGTTGAAATTGATACCCTATCCTATGTTTCGGATGCATCACCAGTACATTGGGTTAGTGACGGAAGCAGTACTTATGAGATCAGTGATGGTCAGAGAACCGAAAAAGGAACATCTGTAATAATGCATTTATCTGAAGATGGTATGGAATTTTGTGACAGTATGAAACTCAGATCAGTTTTGAAGAAGTATTGTCATTTTATGCCGTATGAGATATTCTTTACTTGTGTTCAGGATAAAAAGGAAGATGAGACTGAAAAAGAAGAAAAGCCGGTTAATAATACAACTCCACTTTGGCTTAAAGCACCTAAGGATTGTACAACAGAGGAATATGAAGATTTCTACAGAGAAGTTTTTCCTGATATAAACCTTCCTCTCTTCTGGATTCATCTTAATGTTGATTATCCATTTAATCTCAAAGGAATTCTTTATTTCCCGAAACAGACTGATAAGCTTCAGGTTATGCCTGGAGAAATCAAGCTTTTCTCTAATCAGGTTTATATTGCTGATAATATCAAAGAAGTTGTACCTGAATTCCTTATGCTTCTGAAGGGTGTAATTGATTGTCCGGATCTTCCTCTTAATGTTTCCCGTTCTTTCCTTCAGAATGACGGTGAGGTAGCAAAGATATCAAAACATATTACCAAAAAAGTTGCTGATAAGCTTGTAAGTGTATTCAAGAATGAAAGAAAAGAATATGAAAGCTATTGGGATGATATCTCTCCCTTTATTAAATTCGGCTGTATAAAAGATGAAAAGTTTTATGACAGAATGAAAGACATCATTCTGTATAAAACCACTACAAATGAGTTCAGAACATTCTCAGAAATACCAAAAACCGATGACAATAAAGTTTACTATGTTTCTGATATGAATGCACAGGCTCAGTATATCAAAATTTTTAAGGATAATGGTATTGATGCTATTATTCTTGAAAATAATATTGATACTCATTTTGTAACTTTCCTTGAATACAAAGAGTCTGGAACAAGATTTGTAAGAATTGATTCTGATGTTGATGAAGCTCTGAAATCAGACAGTAATGATACTGAGATAAATGACGAGAATATAATCGGCTTATTTAATCAGGCGCTTGGCATGGATCAACTTGAAATCAAGACTCAGGCTTTAAAAACTGAAGGTACTCCTGCAATTATCACTATAAATGAATATCAAAGAAGAATTAATGATATGAACAGAATATATGGTGATATGTTTGGAGCTAATAATGATAAGGCGAAGGAAACACTTATTATTAATACAGCGAATCCGATAGTAAAAAGACTTGAAGAACTCGATGACGATAAGAAGAATCTTTTATGCAGACATATTTATGATCTCGCTGTTATTAGTCAGAGAAAGCTTACTGCTGCTGAACTTGAAGGTTTTATTTCACGAAGTGTTGAAGTTATGGATCTTATC
>ONRO01000072.1 GCA_900320235.1 uncultured Eubacteriales bacterium | reverse complement strand
CCAGCCATGAAAGCATTATGCTGAATACTGCAGATATAATAAGTCTTTCAAGCATCCTTTTCTGCTCACGGAAACTGTCATTCTTTACATCAGACTCTGATTTATTTTTTTCTCCTTCTGAACTGACTGACGCTCCGTAGCCGCCTTTTTCAACAGCACTGATTATCTGTCTTTCATTCAAAGCTGAACTGTCATATTCCACGATCATATTATTTTTCAGAAGATTGACAGATACGCTTTCTACTCCTTCAAGCGCAGATACACATTTATCAACTCTTGCACTGCAGGCTGCACAGCTCATTCCGGTTACATCAAATTTCTGTTTCATTTTCTCCCTTCTTTCATAAACTGAATAGCTTTACATACTCGGCATTTATCATTGCAGACGTTTGAAAAGCTCCATAACCTCATCCACTACTCCGATGTTGCCGTTTTGTATTTCATCAACTACGCAGCTTTCAAGATGACTTTTCATTACAGCCATTCCGAGAGAATCCAATGCCTTTTCAGCAGCTGAAATCTGTATCAGAACATCTCCGCAGTAGCGGTCTTCCTCTATCATTTTTCTGATACCTCCGAGCTGACCTATAAGTCTGTTGAGTCTTCTGGTAAAGTCTGCTTTCTGCTCTTCACTTCTTGGTCTTTTCTTATATCTGCATAAGCACTCGTTATTATTTACTTTATCACATCCGCAGTTTTTTTCTTCAATATCCATTTTTTCACCTCTGTCTGTAATTCACAGGAGTTTAATACGACTTACCAATAATATATACCCCCAGGGGGTATATGTCAAGCATTTTTGTCCAAATTCTGATAATTTTTTTATCCGGGGCTGCATAGATATTAAAAGAAACACTGTCAGTGAAATATCCGGAGGTGCTGCTATGCTGTCTGAGGGTAGAAAAAAATGCTTTTCAGATTTTTTCGGCTTTCTTATCGTTTCAATCTCGGGATGTATAAACCATTTTCTTTACCAACTGAGCGGAGGTTCTTCTTTATTAGCCCCTTTTGTTCCCATAAACGAAAGTATCTGGGAACATCTGAAACTTCTGTTTTTTCCGTATGTTGTCTTATTACTTATAGAATTTTTTCTTTGCGGCAGAGAAATACCCGGGTTTTTGTTTTCAGGCATCACCGGCGTTTTATGTGGGCTGATATTCATCCCTTCAGCTTATTATCTTTACACAGGCATTACAGGAAAAAACTTTTTTCTCATTGATATACTGATATTTTTTGCAGCTGTTTATTTATCATTCAGAATACGTTCTTCAAGATTATCAAAAGAACCTGATAATGGTATAATGAAAAATATTTCGGCTTTTATTCTTATTTTCTGCCTTTCTGCCCTTTTTGCCGGTTTTACATTCTTTCCGCCTGATTCTCCGCTTTTTGAAAACCCTTTATGATCTGACGATCCGGAAAAAATTTTTCAATTCCTACTTGACAATAGGGAAAAAGAGTGATATATTGTAAATACAGTAATTCCTATATGTTTAGTATGTTTTCCGCCTGCTGGACATATATGTTATTATCAGGAATTTTTCGGAAAACTATAATGTTAAAAAACGAACGGTTATTGACCGTCCATACAACAAAGGAGTGCATTTTTATGTCAAAAATTTACAACAGCATTACAGAGCTTATCGGTAAAACACCTTTGCTCAGAGCTAATAACTTTGAAAAAGCAAAGAATGTCAAGGCTGAGATCCTTGCAAAGCTTGAATATTTTAATCCGGCCGGCTCTGTTAAGGACAGAATAGCAAAAAGTATGATCGAGGATGCAGAGCAGAAAGGTCTTCTCAAGCCCGGCGCAACAATCATCGAGCCTACAAGCGGCAATACAGGTATCGGCCTTGCTTCAGCAGCTGCTGCCAAGGGCTACAAGGCTATTCTTACAATGCCTGAAACCATGAGCATTGAACGCAGAAACCTTCTCAAAGCCTACGGTGCTGAGATCGTTCTTACAGACGGCACTAAGGGTATGAAAGGTGCTATTGCAAAGGCTGAGGAGCTTAAAAATGAAACTGACGGCGCAGTTATTCTTGGACAGTTCGTCAATCCTGCTAATCCTCAGGTTCATTATGATACAACAGGTCCTGAAATCTGGGATGATACAGACGGTAAGGTAGATATTTTCGTTGCAGGTGTCGGCACAGGCGGTACTCTCTCCGGTACAGGCAAGTTCCTTAAGGAAAAAAATCCTGATGTCAAGGTAGTCGCTGTTGAGCCCAAGACTTCACCTGTGCTTTCCGAGGGTAAGGCAGGTCCGCACAAAATCCAGGGTATCGGTGCAGGCTTTGTTCCGGAAACACTCAATACTGATATTTACGATGAGGTTCTTCCTGTCGCAAACGAGGATGCTTTTGAGGCTTCCAAGCAGTTCTCACACAGCGAGGGTGTTCTCGTTGGTATTTCAAGCGGTGCTGCTCTCCATGCTGCTTCAGTTCTTGCAAACCGTCCGGAAAATGCAGGCAAGCGCATTGTTGTAATCCTTCCCGATACCGGCGAGCGTTACCTTTCAACAGACCTTTTCAATTGATTAAACACATCTCCATTTTAATATAATTCCGGTCCGATACTTTCAGCGTATCGGACCGGATCATTTTATCATAAATCATTTTTCTGTTTTCTTTTTCCGGCTTCTGTCAGGATGATGCCTGCTGCAAGGGAAACTGAGGATATTACTCCAAAGAATATAATTGAATAGTTAAAATCCGTTTGTATCTCCACATTTTCCGTTGCACATGTCATAAGCATGAATGAAACAACAGCAGATGCTATCGTATTGATTGCCATATGTGCCAGCGATGCAGGGAGAACAGAACCTGTCCTCTTCGTCAGAGCTGTAAGATAACAGCCTATGAATACACAGCTTACACACATCAGTCCTATTCCGACCCAGGGATATCCCGCATAATCTCTGCCGAAATCATGTCCGCAGGCGATAATCGGAGCGTGCCAGAGTCCCCAGATAATTCCACTTACTATTATTGCAGCAGGTGCAGGCATAAGCTTTTCAAGCTTTGGTGTCAGGTAACCCCGCCAACCGAATTCTTCGCCAAAGCCGAACAGCATGAATACTATGCTCATTGTTATTACATATAACACCGTTGCAGCAAGCTTTCCGTAATCCATCTTTGTTACCATATTGCCAAGACTTCCTGACGGCAGCAATACAGCAGCCATTATTACAGCAGTTATCACCGAGCACACTACCGGCAGCAGCAGGGCAATAACAAAATACCGCATATTACCCTTCAGCCTGATTCTTAAAAGACTTTTGCTGAAGCCTTCTTTTGTGATAAGCCTTGTTATGATATTGGCAGCTGCCGGAAAAAACATTGATACGGAAGTAATAACTCCGAACCATGGATTGTCGTTTTTCCAGCCGTAATCAGCAGTATATATGAACGCAAGAACATATGGAGGAACAAATGCAAATATCAGATAGAGGAGCAGGCGTTTTATCTCTGTCCTTTTATTTGTCATAATACTGTCCCCCCTTCAGATAAAGTCTGCATGATATCTTATAGGAAATATAGTATAGTATCATTGTCACAGCAGGCGTAATAAGAAGAAAATATGACGAGGTATCTGTCAGAAAATCCTTTATCCATTTGAGAAAGCTTTCCAAAGACCCGAAAACTGACAGATCTCCGAACAGTCCGTATATTATTGCGATCATTGTTAACAGCGCAAAAATTATCATCCGGAATTCATTCCCGTGCTTGCTTCCGAAACGGACAAGAAACGGTATCTCCACTGCATTTATCAGGAACTGCAACCACAGAAGCTGATAAAGCAGCATATCTGATATATTGACCTCTGTTTCGTTTATACAGGATGCTATTGAAAATGCAACCGTAAGAATGGAAACCGTTACACACGAAAGTAATGCGTTGAAGATATATTTTGATCCGATCTGCTTCCTGATTCCGTCAGGGGCAGATGCGATATATGACTGCCATCTTTTTATTTCGTCTGCTTCAAAGACACCCTGTTCAAACAGAGTCAGGGTAATCATAACCATTATGCTGCAAAGAATCAGAACAAACTCAAGCTCTATTTCTGTAAGATCAGGAGTTGTTATAGGAGGAATTACTGAAAATCCGATAAAAAAGATCAGAACAGGAAGTATAGCCAGCAGCTGTTTCTTATGCGTGATAAGCTCTTTGTAAATCAGACCGAACATCAGCCTTCCCTCCTTTTCAGTGCTTTTACAGAAGTGATATAGCTTAACACAGCCGAGATCACAAACAAGGCAGCGGCTGCCGGAAGAATATAGTTTATTATTCCGCTGAATTCGCCTTTCAGAAAATCAAGCAGATCAAAGTCCTTGCTGGCATCGATCTTATCAAGCTTTACTATCATCAGGGTAGTAAGCAGCAGACCTGCAACACCAACAGTGCCTACGCAGATAATCTGAGAGATCTGCTTTTTTCTGAAAACAAGTGCTAACGCAGTTGCAAAGAAAGAAACTGCAATTGACAAAAAATAAACTGAAAAAATATTGCGCAGCATTCCGGGTGTAATTCCGTCACCGCCGGTCAGACCGAACACAATCATATATACAAGACTGAAAATCAATGCTGCCGTTAGCGCTGACGCTTTGAAAACAAACCTTGCACCGACAAGCTTTTCCGGGCGCAGCGCAGTTGTACGGCTGAAAAGAAGCCAGCCGGATCTGATATCGGAATAATCTGTTCCGCCGTCATTTATAAAAGCTATCAGCATAGCTGCGCCGGGTGTATAGCGAAGAATATACATATTACGCGACAGAGATTCAACGACCTCCTTGTTGTCTGAAAGGTTTCCGCAGATCATGCTTATCCTCATCAGCACCGCAATCAGGGCAAATAACATACAATAAAGAAACACAACAAAATAATATTTCCGTGACAGTAGAAGATCCTTGTAAAGAAGTCCCTTCATTATTTCCACTCTCCTTTTTCACGGCGTACATAAAAGAGCATTATTTCCTCAAGTGTCGTATCATCTATGGTAAGACCGCTGTATTTCTTTACAGCTTTTTCCCTGTCGTTTATCATCACCTCTGCACCGAAATCAGTAAGCCTTGCACTTACTATATCTGCCTTGTCAATATCCTTGTATTCATTTTTACCGCATTTGATAATTCCATGTGTTTCTACGGTTTCGTCCTTTCCTCCGCTGAGTAATATCCTGCCCCTGTCAATGAAGGTAACGCTGTCTGCTATCTTCTCAAGATCGGTCGTAATATGCGAGGAAAGAAGTATGCTGTTCTCCTCATCCTGCAGATATTCAAGGAAAATATCAAGGATCTCGTTCCTTACAACAGGGTCAAGTCCAGTCGTGGCTTCATCCATAATCAGCAGTCTTGCACCGTGTGAAAGTGCAGCTGCGATCTGAAGCTTCATTTTCATGCCTTTTGAAAACTCTCCGAAACGTTTTTTTCTCGGCAGAGAAAAACGATCAAGATAGCTGAAATATGTCTTTTTATCCCAGCTGTCAAAAACATCAGAAAGTATTACGGAAAGCTGATTTGCATTGATCTGTTCATGGAAAGGCAGCTCGTCAAATACAGCCGATATCTGAGATTTGACCTCATTCTCATTTTCTGCATTATCAAGACCCAGAAGCCTGATACTTCCGCTGTCCTTTTTGATAAGATTCAGCATAAGCCTTATAGTTGTAGTTTTTCCCGCACCGTTTTGTCCGATAAAGCCCATTATACTGCCCTTAGGTACGTTGAAGCTGATATTGTCGAGTGTGAATCCGTCATATTTCTTTGTAAGATCCTTGATCTCGATCGCGTTTTTGATATCCTTCATGTTCATTCTCCTTCGTAAAGCATTTTAAGAAGCTCCTGAATTTCCTCAAGCTCAACACCGCACTGCTTAGCCTTTTCAATAACAAGCATAAGATTGCTTTCTATCTGCCTCAGCCCCTCCTCACGGACAAATTCCTGATCTCTGACGCTGACAAAGCTGCCCTTTCCTGTGAATGACTGTATGAAGCCGTCACGCTCAAGATCTTCATAAGCACGCTTTGTTGTGATGATGCTTATCCTGAGCTGCTGGGCAAGGTATCTCATCGAGGGCAGCGCATCACCCTCCTTGAGAGTACCGTTCATTATCATTTCCTTGATCTGTGAGGATATCTGCTCGTAAATAGGCTTTCCGGCGGAATTGCTGATTATAATATCCATCCGATAACCTCCAAAATTGTATATATACATTATACACATTATATACTATCACATAATACTTGTCAATACACTTATATTTTTTTCAGAAAGCTTTAATCTGCATAGATATGGAATTCATATTATTCATAAAATTTACTGAAAGGTGCACGAAAGCATATACATCTGATCGTTATAACTTATAAGAACAATAGTGAATGCCAATTTTTCCTGCAAAGTCAAAGCAAAACTTCTGAGCAGAAAAAATGAAAACTCCCGGTTTGCATAATGCAAACCGGGAGTTGATTATATATCCGTTTACCTTAAGAATCAAGCCTTGCCTACTGAACCGAAGAGCTCCATCTTCTCTTTAACAGTAGCCTTGATAGCCTCAAAGCCCGGAGCGAGAAGCTTTCTCGGGTCAAAGCCCTTGCCCTGAAGATCCTTGCCCTCTTCAATATACTTTCTTGTAGCTTCCTGGAATGAAAGCTGGCACTCTGTGTTAACATTGATCTTTGAAACGCCGAGTGAAATAGCCTTCTTTATCATGTCAGCCGGGATACCTGTGCCGCCGTGGAGAACGAGGGGCATCTCGCCTGTCTTAGCCTGAATAGCATCAAGAGTCTCGAATGAAAGACCCTGCCAGTTCTCAGGATATTTGCCGTGGATATTACCGATACCTGCTGCGAGCATATCAACGCCAAGATCAGCGATAGTCTTGCACTCGTCAGGATCTGCACATTCGCCCATACCAACAACGCCGTCTTCCTCGCCGCCGATTGAACCAACCTCACACTCGATTGAAAGACCGAGGTTATGAGCAACATTTACGAGTTCCTGTGACTTTGCAAGGTTCTCCTCAAAAGGATAGTGTGAACCATCGAACATGATGGATGTAAAGCCAGCCTTTACACACTTGTAGCAGCCTTCATATGTACCGTGGTCAAGGTGAAGAGCAACCGGAACTGTAATTCCGAGAGATTCGTCCATAGCCTTTACCATAGCTGCAACTGTACCGAAGCCTGTCATATACTTGCCTGCACCCTCAGATACACCAAGGATAACCGGAGAGTTAAGCTCCTGAGCTGTAAGAAGGATAGCCTTTGTCCACTCAAGATTGTTGATGTTGAACTGACCTACTGCATAGTGGCCT
>ONRO01000178.1 GCA_900320235.1 uncultured Eubacteriales bacterium | reverse complement strand
TCAGGCTCAAAAAGCCGGGCGGTGCCGGAGTAAAACTTTTTCAGGCTATATTAGCCGTGAATCGCGACCCCGGCGGCACGCCGGTGCCCGGTGCGGTAAATAAAGTTGACGTAAAAGCGGATATGTTGTAAAATAAATCTTAAGAATAGTAACTGTTTACGGTTGAAAGATATTAATTATTGAGCCTGAAAAGGCAGGAAGGATAGCAGATGTTCAGATTAAGAAGATTTCTGAAAGATTATATAGTGCTGCTGATAATCGGACCGCTCTGCAAACTTACAGAAGCAGTTCTGGAGCTTTTTATCCCGCTTGTCACAGCTGATATAATAGATAACGGTGTTCTGAAAAACGATTCTTCATATGTTCTGAGTCACGGCGCACTGATGGTTCTTATGGGAGCATTAGGACTGGGCTTTGCTCTTGTATGTCAGAAATCTGCCTCGATTGCATCTCAGGGGTTCGGAACAAAACTAAGAAATGCTATGCTTGAGCATATCAATAAGCTGTCACATGCGGAACTTGACAGGATCGGCACACCATCGCTGATAACAAGAATGACAAGCGATATCAATCAGCTTCAGCTTGCGGTTGCAATGCTCATAAGACTTGTTATCCGTGCGCCCTTTCTTGTGATCGGTGCGCTTGTTATGGCATGCACTATTGATATGAAAATGTCACTCATATTTTTTATTGCATCCCCGCTTATCGCAATTGTGCTCTATATTGTGATGAACAGATCTGTACCGTTTTTCAAGGATATGCAGGGGAAACTGGACAGGGTATCCTTGCTTTCAAGGGAGAATCTTTCAGGAAACCGTGTTATCCGTGCTTTTAACAAGCAGGATGATAACGAGGCGGATTTTGAAAGGGCAAATTCAGAGCTTGCCCGGACAAGTGTTCGTGTTGGAAGAATATCGGCACTTCTCAGTCCGGTGACATATATTATTGCTCAGGGAGCGATAATAGCGATAGTATGGTTTGGTTCGCTGAGTGTCAATGTCGGTTCACTTCAGACAGGTGAAGTCATTGCCCTTGTCAATTATATGACGCAGATACTGCTTGCTATGATAGTTGTATCAAATCTTGTGGTGATTTTTACAAAGGCATTTGCCGGAGCTGCAAGAGTAAATGAGGTTTTCGATACGGAACCTTCTGTGAAGGAAAAAAACACGGAAATAATAGAGATTGATAAAAATGCACCTGCTGTCGAATTCAGGAATGTATATTTCGGCTACGGCGACGGCGGCGATGTTCTGAGGAATATCAGCTTTACAGCCGAAAGAGGTAGTACGATAGGAATAATAGGCGGTACAGGTTCCGGTAAATCCACACTCGTATCACTTATTCCGAGATTTTACGATACAAGAGAAGGAATAGTCCTTGTCGGCGGAAAAGATGTAAGGGAATATTCATTTGCACAGCTCAGGGGCAGTATGGGTATTGTTCCTCAGAAAGCTGTACTTCAGAGCGGAACGATACGTTCAAATATGCTTTGGGGTGATAAGAATGCCGGAGATGAGGAAATTGAAAAGGCTTTGAAAATATCACAGGCTTATGAATTTGTAAGCAGACTTCCGGAAGGTACAGACAGTGAGGTTTCGGCAGGCGGAAGCAATTTTTCCGGAGGTCAGCGTCAGAGACTGACAATTGCCCGTGCACTTGTCAGAAAGCCTGAGATACTGATACTTGATGACAGTGCAAGTGCACTTGACATGGCGACAGATGCTGCTCTGAGGTCGGAGCTTGCAAAAATTGAGAATATGACGGTATTTATTATTTCCCAGAGAGTGGCAGCTGTAAAAGGGGCAGACAGGATACTTGTACTTAACAATTCAGAGCTTGTCGGTCAGGGAACTCACTCGCAACTTGTTAAAAGCTGTGAGCTTTACCGTGAGATATGCTCGTCACAGGGTGTGTAAAGCATAAGGAGGATAACCGTGAAAAAACCTGAAAGAATCAAACAGGAGAAAACACTTCCAAGACTTCTGCGGTTCTGTACACCGTATAAGGGAAGTATAGTGGCGGCACTTGTGTTTGCTGTACTATATGTAGGTCTGAACCTGACTGCACCGATTCTTGTCGGTTATGCGATCGATAATGCGATAGAAGCCGGAAAGGTCGATTTCTCAGCAATAGGCACTCTTCTTCTCGGGGTTGCTGCAACAGCAATATGCTCGGGTGTTTTTCAGTGGCTGATGAATATGTGCACGAATTCAGTAGTGTATCTGACTGTCAGGGATATCCGCAGGCTTATTTTCCGCAAATGGAGCAGTATTCCGCTTTCCGTAATAGATACCACGCCTCACGGAGATCTTATCAGCAGAATGATAAACGATGCGGACAGTGTCGGAGACGGTCTTATGCAGGGAATCACACAGCTGTTTTCGGGTATCGTAATGATAATCTGCACCCTTGGCTTTATGGTATATATAAATCTGTATATTGCTGTTGCGGTTGTAATAATCACACCTCTTTCAATGTTTGTCGCAGCCTTTATTACAAAGATATCAAGAAAACAGTTTGTAAGACAGTCTGAGCTTCAGGGTGAGATAAGCTCCTATATCGATGAATATGTCGGCCAGCAGAAGCTTGTGAAAACATTCGGCTATGAGCAGGAATCAATGAAGGACTTTGCACAGATCAATGAAAGACTCAGGATCTGCGGACAGAAATCACAGTTTTATTCATCTCTTGCCAATCCCAGCACAAGGTTTGTAAACAGTCTTGTAACTTCAGCTGTAACAATACTCGGCTCTCTGAGTGCTATCGCAGGCACAATGTCTGTCGGAAGCATCGCAACCTTTATTACCTATGCAAACCAGTATACCAAGCCGTTCAATGAGGTTACGGGAGTGATTCCGCAGATACAGGCAGCACTTGCGGGAGCAGGACGTATTTTTGAATTTCTTGACAGCGAGGATATGAGCGAAGACCCTGAAGACAATCTTTCAGCCCATGAACTGAAGGGAAATATAGATATTGAACACGTAAGCTTTTCATATACACCGCAAAGACCGCTCATTACAGATTTTAACCTTCATGTCAGATCAGGTCAGAGGGTAGCGATCGTCGGTCCGACAGGCTGCGGAAAAACGACGCTTATTAATCTGCTTATGCGTTTTTACGATATTAACAGCGGCTCGATAAAGATTGACGGAAAAAACATTTACAGTATGTCGAGAAATGATCTTCGCAGTAATTATGGCATGGTACTTCAGGAAAGCTGGCTTTACAATGCAAGTGTCCGTGATAATATTGCCTACGGAAAGCCTGATGCGACAGATGAGGAGATAATTGCCGCAGCAAAGCAGGCTCATATACATCATTTTATAAGCTGCCTGCCGGATGGATATGATACGATCATAACCGAGGACGGAGGAAACCTTTCTCAGGGACAGCGTCAGCTGATATGTATTGCAAGAGTAATGCTCTGCGACCCGCCGATGCTTATTCTTGATGAAGCGACAAGCTCCATCGATACAAGAACGGAGATACGGGTACAGAAAGCATTTGCACGCATGATGAAAGGCAGAACAAGCTTTATTGTAGCACACAGGCTGTCAACGATCAGGGAAGCGGATATCATACTTGTTATGAAGGACGGTAATATCATAGAACAGGGTAGTCATGATGAACTGATAGCACTCGGCGGCTTTTACAATCAGCTGTATAACAGTCAGTTTGCAGCAGCAGGATAAAGTTGTGCAGTGAAAAAAATGTCAGGAAAACAGGTCTTATAAAGCAATAAAAAAACAGGAAGTGAAAAAAATGAAGGATGTCTCAGATGAACTCATACTTGCAGCGAAAAATGGTGACAGTGAAGCAAGCGATGAACTTGTCGTTCTTCTGCGTGAGAGTATCTATTCAGCAGCTCTGATTATGCTTCATAACAAAGAGGATGCTGAAGATGTTACACAGGAGGTCTTTTACAGACTGTTCAGAAGCTTTCATACATTGAAGAATACCGATACCTTTTCAGCATGGCTGAGAACAATAGTAATAAACACTTGCCGAACCTATTATGTCAGGAATCATCAGGACAATGTTGATGTTGAAGATGATGTGATAAATGAGTTTTTCTCGACAAATACCGGGGATTATACAGAGATTGTACCGCATGAAAAGCTTGAAAAAACCGAGAGTGACAAAATTGTGTACAGTCTGATAGGTACCCTGCCGGAAAAATTTTCTCAGGTGCTTATGCTGCGCTATTACGGAGAAATGTCTTATCAGGCTATTGCGCAGGAGCTTGATATCAATATCGGAACAGTAAAAAGCCGTATTAACAGTGCAAAGGAAAAGCTCTCCTCGGTTATATCGGAATACGAGGAAAAGCACGGAATAACGCTTCATACATCAGATATTTTCGGAGATTTTATAAATATTATTACCAATGCCGGACAGTATCTGAACGTTCCTGCCGGGATCAGTACAAATGCCCAGACATTTTTAAGTGCAGCTGCAAGTGTTAATTCAGCAGTCAGTTCTGCAACTGTTGTCGGAAACAGTCTGTCCTCTGTCACGAGTATAGCAACCTCAGGTGTTTCAACTGCAGTAGGAACGACAATTTCAAATACGGTCGCAACAAAGATATCAGCAGCTGCTGCGGCAGTATCAATTGCGGCGTGTATGGGAATAACCGCAATTAATTTCAATACCGACAGTCTTCCCACAGAAGATAATGAGCAGTCGTTTGTGTCAGAAACGATGCAGGAAAGCCCGCAGGAAGAAATATCTGATGCGGAAAAGCCGGATTATGAGCCGGAGGTTATTGTAAGCACTGTGACAGAGATGAGTATAGTTGAACGGGAGGTACTGCGTGAAATCTACCGCGACGCTGAACCGAGCATTATATATCGTGACGGAGAAGTAAGTGTGATACATGATATAAGTGAAGTACATGACGTAAGTGTAGTTCATGATGTCAGCACTGTTCATGAAGTAAGCACTGTT
>ONRO01000335.1 GCA_900320235.1 uncultured Eubacteriales bacterium | reverse complement strand
TTTTAGATATTACATTACAATGATAATATGATGTGAATTATGCAGAAGAAAAGTCAATGATCCTGAATGATCTTTTTAACGTCAGTGAGCGTTCTGATATCATTTTCGTGGCGGCACATTCTGAGAGCTTCATCAATGCTTACCCACATATAATAATCGATTTCGCTCGGCTGCATACTGACAACGCTTTTATCAGCTCTTGCAAGAAAGAAAACAGCGGTTTTTCTGATTTTTCCGAACGGACGATATGAACTGATACGTCGGAAGCCCGGGATTATTTCAACATTAAGACCGGTTTCCTCCATGATTTCTCTCAGTGCAGTTTCCTCTTCTTTTTCGCCGCTTTCAATATGACCTTTCGGGAATGTCCAGCATTTTCCGTTATGATTTTTTACAAGAAGAATCCTCGGTTCATTTTTTTCATTGAAGCGGTAAATGACAGCTCCGCAGGATTTTTCGTAAATACAGGATATTTTCTTATATTTAAGCGATGTTTTTCTGAGTCTGTGAACTATCTCAGGCTCATAGAAAACCTCGTCAGAAGGTGCAGCGATAAGTCTTGTTTTGCTGCTGACCTCTCCGATAGCAGCGGCGATTATCGTGCAGTCAATCACACCGTGAAGCTCGTCATTTGTAATGATATAGACCTGTCTGAGATCCTTGCTTCCGACGATTTGTCCGGTGTACAGATATTTTTCGGACAATGTGCCGAATATTTCGATTGTAACTGTTTTGCCGAGCATCGGCACATTCCTCCTTTTTATAAAATAGTTTTCAGCTCGTTTACTCTTTCAAGTGTATTTGCGCTTGAAGAGCTGTTGAGAAACAGAACATCTGTATAATTGTTTTCTTTGATATAATCGAGGACATTTCCCTCGTAATAAGCAGGATCAACGATAAATACTTCCTTGAAGGCGGTCGCAGTAAACGGTGCGAAGGCACAGCCGAAGGAATCCTTGATAATGCAGAGCTTTCTGTCAGTTTCAATATCAGTTTCTATCTTCATATATGGATTGTTGCCCCAGATGAAAGCACTGTATGCATTAGAGCCGGAAGCGAACTCTGCGATCATGGTGACCTCCCTGTCCTCGCTTTCGCCGTTTTCAAGAAGACGGCAGTAACCGTTTGTTTTATAATATATAACGCTGTCAGGGTTCTGTGCAAGCACATCATTTCCGTCAGGCTTTTCATCTGTAACGGTCGCAGCAAAAAGCGAGCCTTTGAAGCCATCGATCTTACCTGATTCAAGCTTTTTCAGATCAATGCAGTCGGTTTTTGCAGATTTGCAGAATTGCTCATAAGCATAATATGCGCCGAGAGCTGTCCAGTTTGTATCTGTGCGGAAATATGTATATTCACCGGAATGCTTCTGAAGAGTATCGCAGACATTAATGCATCTGATCTTTTTGTCGATCGCAGCATAGATGTTTTCAATGCTTTTTTTCTCATCAGAGCCTATCTGACTTCTGTATTTATCAGGCAGACCTGTCAGTGAATGTGAAGGAGCGAGGATAGTATAGATATTGATACTGCTGTCAAGCTCCTTGCGAACGGAATTGATTGTTTTAGCATATTCCTTTGAAGCATTCTGATATTCATTGAATGGTTCAAATGCATTTGTACCGTAAAGATAAACATTTTCGATCCATTTACCAACGGGTTCCTTTTCCTTTTTCTTTTCAGAGTTCTGAGCCTTGCTGACCTGGGCGGAGCTTTCTGATTTTGAAGTCAGGACAGATTTTTCAGGTTCCTTACCGATTCTGAAGGAATCCCCGAAAAGACCGAAATAAGCTGCTGCAAAAACGCCGCCGCCTGCAAGCAGCAGACAGATGAGTATGATAATGATTATTTTAAGACTGCTGTGGTTATTTCTGCCGTAGCCGCCATAGCTGCCGTAACCTCGGTAGGATGAGCGTCTGTAACCCTTCCCATATGAGCCTTTGTAGCTGTATGAATTTCTTCTTCGCATTTTATGCTCCTTTCAGGGTATAATAAGCCAATTATCTATAATATTAAGTATAAAGCTTTTTAAAGAAAAAAACAATCATATAATACAACAAACTTGAATAATAAAAAATAAGATTTTAGGATAATAATGCATATTATAAAATCATTTTTATAAGATATTGAACAAGAGTGATACAAAAAAAGCCTCTGACAGGGTATGACAAAGAAAAAACTGAAAAATAAACAGCTGCAATTACTTTATTCAGCCGATAGAATAAACAGCTGCAGTTTTGCTCTGAGTACAGAATCCGGGAGTGATCCGGCGGTGAATATCCATCTTCATTGCTATCCTGTCAGTAAGCTGAAGTATTTCACAGTTGCGCAACTGAAATACGGACAGCATACTTTCAGAAGCCTTCTTCGATCACCGCGTTAGTATGTTCAAACAAGTCGGTATCATAGGTTGACTGATGTGTTTTTCTGGGATATTTTCCTGAAGCATCATCTACACCGAGCCACCATTCAATACAGCCATGTGCATTTTTAAGCCGCCGTCGTTTTTCCGGATTTGACAGCATATAATTGCGAAGCTGCTGTAAAGACAAAATAACCTCAGTGTTTTTGTAGGTGTGTGTGAGTTCGTTGTAATATTCCTCGTCAACCTGAAAGTTACCGTCACGGCATGGAATTGTGACAATACACACTTTACTTTTATTTACTTTACTTTTCTTTTCTTTACTTTTCTTTTGTGGGATTTCTGCTGCAGAAACCCGGGTTTCTGCAGCAGAAACTGTATTTTCAGGTGCAGAAACTGAAGCTGTTTTTGAATCGTCATTCTCAAGCAGCCAGTATTTGCTCTTATCAGTTTTGTTTCTTGCAGTTATTTCGTTGTAGCGACGCTGTATTCCGACAGAGGTGACAACAGACTGCTTAAGCAGTTCACGATCAAATAATCCGATTTCTCCGCAATACCCGATCACATTCAGCAAAAGCGCCTTATCTGTTATCCATTTATTGCCAATAATTCTCATTATCATTAATGCCAGTTGTTCCGGTGAAACCTCGATATAGTAACCGTTTTTATAGACCAGATTGATGATTATATTATAAACAGCAGTACCAAGGGGACCGTATTCATTCAGCAGATCCATTATTTTAATATCATTCCAGAAATCCACATCCATCGGAAAATAATCCAGTCCTGTTTTTTTCGGACGAGCCATATGATCACTCCTAATAATATATTTTCAGATAATACTTTTCAATTGTCCCTCTTTATTCCAGTTTTGTTGACCTCAGGAGGTCAAATTTGCAGAAAAAAATCTGAAAATACAGTATATGAGAAGATCCGGACAAAAAAATTCCGGCAAAAAGCCCGTGGGCTGTATGCCGGAATAAGATAATTTAAGATCAGGGAGCGTAAGCAATTATTATTTCTGTGACTTTGCTGTTTTCCATCATAAAATCAAGAGTATTCTTTCCGCCGTCAACGGTATATCTGATAAGGAAATCATCTGCTTCAGCAGGCTGACCATAAGCCTTTTCGATATCCGCAGCTGAATTACCTACTGCAATACCCTTTGATGTTGTTGCGCTGCCGCCTGTTATATCGATATTATATACCTTTTCGCCGCTGCTGTCGGTAAGTGTCTGAAGTTTAAAGCCGTTGTATGTATAGACTACATCATCAGGTGAATCAAGTGAAAGACAGCTCGGAAGCTTTTCTGTTGATGATGCATTTCCTACTGCTGAAATTGCATCACTGATTCCTGTAAGAAGAGTTACGGTCTTTCCGTTGAAGCTCATTGCAAGATCTGCATTACTGAAGCTGCCGTTTTCACTCTGCTGCTCAGCCGCTGCTTTTTCAGCCGCTTCCTTTTCAGCTGTCGCCTTTTCAGCCGCTTCCTTTTCAGCTGCCGCCTTTTCAGCTGCCGCCTTTTCAGCTGCCGCCTTTTCAGCTGCCGCCTTTTCAGCTGCTTCTTTTTCAGCCGCTGCTTTTTCAGCCGCTGCTTTTTCAGCCGCTGCTTTTTCAGCTGCTTCTTTTTCAGCTGCAGCTTTTTCAGCTGCCGCCTTTTCAGCTGCCGCTTTTTCAGCTGCCGCCTTTTCTGCTGCAGCTTTTTCAGCTGCTTCCTTTTCTGCCTGTTCATTATCAGATTCTGCTTTTTCGGAGCTTTCCTCA
>ONRO01000184.1 GCA_900320235.1 uncultured Eubacteriales bacterium | reverse complement strand
TTTACTCATGCACCGCCATGCTTTTTTAGCCTGAAATGTATGTGCATAATAAAAAAGTAAAAAAAGAACAGAAATGAAGCTTCAGTTTATGAATTCAAGAATATCTGAAACAACTTTTTCACGGCAGAGATCATTGAGAACCTCATGACGGCAGCCTTTATATAATTTCAGACGTACATCAGCTCCGTTTTGTCTGAGAAGATCAAATACTTTTCCGGTTCCTTTGCCGTAATCCCCGACAGGATCATCTTCGCCTGACAACATCAGTATAGGCTTCTCCGTAACGCAGGAAGAAAACCATTTCTTCCGGTTGCTGTATTTTGTTAGCATGAAAAGATCTTCCATTGCTGAAACGGTAAATTCAAAATTGCATAATTTGTCTGCTGCATAGGCTTTTCGCACACTTTCAATATTGCTCAGCCAGTTGTTCCTATCTTCATATCCGAATTTATGATTGTAGCTTCCGAAAGCAAGTCTGTCAATAAGCTTTGATTTATGAAATTCACCCTTCAGCAGCTTTTTTTCCTTGCAGAGCTCTATTCCGAGATCAACAGCCGGATTTGGTCCTCCGGTTCCCATTATTATCAGTTTGTCATGCATATTGAATTTTTCAGCTGAAAGTCTTGCTGTAAATGATCCCATACTGTGACCCAGAAGAATGTACGGAATATCATTTCCGTACTCTTTTTTTATTATCTCCGGGAAAACAGCAGTGTCATCAATAAGATATTTCCAGCCGTCACAGTGAGCAATAAACCCAAGCTCGCTCTGATCCTTTACAGCGGCACCGTGTCCGAGCTGGTCGTAGCCGAAGCAAAGAAAACCATTTTCTGCCATTTCACGCATAAAGCTCTCATAACGCATGATATATTCTGTCATACCGTGAATTATCTGAAATAATCCTTTTATTTCTCCGTCAGGAATAAATGCAGTGCAGGGTAAAGTATGTATTCCGTCAGATGACAGTGCTGAATATTTTTTAATTTCAATCATTCTGAACCTCATCCTGAGCAAAGGTCAGAGCGGCTTGTATTGCTCGTTTCCAGCCGCTGATAAGCTTTGTTCTTCTTTCATTTGTCATTTTTGGAACAAATCCGCTGCTGTTTTTGCACAGCTCGGATATTTCTTCTCTTCCGGAGAAAAAGCCCGTGGCAAGTCCTGCGAGAAAAGCAGCGCCCGCAGCAGTAGCCTCACCGGAAACAGGTCGTACAACAGTCAGATCCGAAATATCAGCCTGAAACTGCATCAGCAGATTATTTGCGGCAGCTCCGCCGTCAGCCTTCATTACAGTAATATCGCATCCGGTATCGGCTTTCATAGCTTCAAGAAGGTCATTTGTCTGATAAGCGATTGCTTCAAGAGAAGCCCTGATCAGATGATTGATATCGGTACCTCGTGTAAGACCGGTGATAGTACCTCTTGCATTCATATTCCAGTATGGTGCGCCCAGACCTGTGAAAGCAGGAACAACATATACTCCGCCGGTATCGCTTACCTTTGAAGCGAAATACTCGCTGTCTGCAGATTCACGCAGAAGACCGGCACCGTCACGAAGCCATTGTATTACAGCTCCTGCAATGAACACGCTTCCCTCAAGAGCATATTCAAGCGGTTTTCCCTTTTCGCTTGCAGCAGCAGTTGTGATAAGTCCGTTTTTGCTCATTACCGGGGTGTTTCCGGTATTTGTCAGAAGAAAGCAGCCTGTGCCGTATGTAGTCTTTGCCTGACCGGGAGAAAAGCATGCCTGTCCGAAAAGCGCAGCCTGTTGATCACCGGCTATTCCGCAGACAGGAATTTCTCTTCCCATGATGTTAACATATCCGAAAATCTCGCTGCTGCTGCGGATTTCCGGCATCATACAGCGAGGGATTCTGAAATAATCAAGCAATTCATCGTCCCACTGAGCGGTTTTCAGATTATAAAGCATTGTACGGGAAGCATTTGTATAATCTGTTGCATGGACGCTGCCTTCTGTAAGCTTCCACAGAAGCCATGTATCTATTGTACCGAAAAGCAGGTCACCGTTTTCAGCTTTTTCTCTTGCGCCTTCAACATTGTCAAGTATCCATCTGAGTTTAGTTGCGCTGAAATAAGCATCTATGCGCAGGCCGGTTTTCTGACGTATTATTTCTTCCATACCGTCGCAGACAGCTTTTCTGCAGATATCTGCGGTACGTCTGCATTGCCATACTATCGCATTGCAGACAGGCTTTCCTGATGTTCTGTCCCATACAACAGTTGTTTCTCTCTGATTTGTTATGCCAATACCGGCGATCTCAGACGGGGAGATACCGCTTTTTGCAATACATTCAGTCATAGCGGCATATTGATTTGCAAATATTTCCATTGCGTCATGTTCGACATAACCGGGCTGTGGATAGAACTGATTGAATTCATGCTGCGAAACTGCTATGATATGCATTTGCTTATCAAATAGTATTGCCCGCACACTTGTAGTACCTTCATCAAGTGCAAGAAGATATTTTTTCATTTTAGTCACCTCAGATTTTAAGGAAATAATAATTTACAGCTTATTTGATAAAACAGCAGGTGAAAAATAATAAGAAGACAGTTTATGTGGAATTTTGACACAAACAGCTATTTTCTTTGAAAAAAGTGCATTTTTTTGTTTTAAATGC
>ONRO01000021.1 GCA_900320235.1 uncultured Eubacteriales bacterium | reverse complement strand
GAGAGGGACCTTAAGAGGAGGGGCCAAAGCCCTTCCTCTTGTGGTTCCTTTCTTTTGGTGCGTTTCCGTAAGGGAACGCCTTACGCTTAAGAAGCTGTCAGAAAGAGCGAAGCAGAAGCGATATAAAGCTTACGAGGCAGCGTGATAAGCTGTACTGGCAGCAGTTCGTGTAAAAAAATTCTGGAAGTTTTAAAGCAGAAAAAATATTAGCAGTTCAGGCTATAAAAAGCATGGCGGTGCCGGAATAAAATTTTTACAGGCTATCAAAGCCGTGAATCAAGGGTGCAGCTTCACGCTGCCGTCACGCTGCCGTCACGCTGCCGTCACGCCGGCGGTCAGTTTATGGTTGATTTTGGAGATGATTTGTAGTAAAATTTATTATAGAGAAGTGTATGGATTTATAATATTATAGTTGTTTAATATTGAATTTCTGAGATGCTGATAATGTCAGCAGTTTATAATATCTGCGTGTGTGCGTATGATTCCGGAAACAGACAAAAAGTCTTTTTCCTGTAAACATTATGAAGAAACGGAGGTCATCAGCATGGCTGTATTTGAATGTAAACTATGCGGCTCGGCAAATGAAATACCGTCAGGAAAGACTGTATGCAGATGCCAAAGCTGTACAGCAGTGCAGACTTTACCTGATACAGATGACGAAAGAATACTGAAGCTTTACAGCAGAGCTTTGTATTTCAGAAATAAGCTGGATTTTGAAAGGGCTGAAAAAATCAGTGAAATGATCGTTTCAGAAACCCCTGATGATGCTGAGGCCCACTGGACGCTGATGCTATGCCGATATGGTGTAGTATATAAAAAGGATTCATCTTCTGCCGGAACTGCGCCGGTGTGTCAGACAGCGAGTTATACACCGGTTTTCGATGATCCAGATTATAATAAAGCAATACGACTGTCCAATGAACTATCAAGGGTGGTCTATGAAAGAGAAGCAGCTATTATTGATACAAGACAGAATGAATTGCTTGATACAGCAAAGAAATTAAAGCCGTATGATGTATTTATCTGCTGCATTGATAACGGAAAGGGCAAATATGACACAGCAGCTTACGATGTGTCAATTAAATTGTATCAGATTCTGACTGAAAAGGATTACAGGGTATTTTTACCTTCTGCTGAGCTTGAAGATGTTCCGCCTTCATTATATGAGGCATATATTTTTTCAGCACTTAATAATGCAAAAGTGATGATTGTACCTGTGTGTGATGCTGATAAAATAAATGATCCGCCCGTAAGAAAAATCTGGAAAAGATATCTCAGTATAAAAAATAATAAAAAAGAGGGAAGAACTCTGTTTCCGTGTTATATTGATATAAGCCCGAATGAGCTTCCTGATGAATTTTTGTCTTACCGTGAATGGGATGCAGCTGCTCCGGATTTTTATGATGAGATCACAGAAAGTATAGGGAAGCTCGAAGGACGTGAGATACCAAAAGATGTTGAAGTTCTGAAAAGCATAACATTTGATATTATTGCAGACGGTGACTGGCAGATTGCTGAACAATACTGTGAAAACATTCAGGATATAGATCCCGGAAATACATTGGCGTATCTTGGAAGAATGATGATTTCTCTCGGGATAAAACACAGGGACGACCTCATGCATCAAAGCAAACCATTTGATGATAATGAATACTATCAGAAGATAATGAACAGCAATGATGAGGAACTCAAAGAAGAACTCAGAAAATGTACAGATAATATTATTGAAAGAAACCGTATTGAGGAACTTGAAAGCAAATATAATACAGCTGATAATAATCTCATGCTTGCACTCAGTATAGAAGAAAAAGAGCTGTCGTTCAATGACCTTGATTATCTCAATAATGCAATAAAAAAACTTGATGAAGCAGTGGTGCTGTTCGGAGAAATATCAGATTACAAGGATTCAAAGAAAAAAATCCCTGTTTGTCAGGAACATAAAAACAAGCTTGAGATCAAACTCGGTGAACTGGCAGCCGGAAAGGGCAAACAGAATGAGGTTGAAAAAATACTTGCTGAAAAGAAACGAAAGAAAAAAACTATTATTTCTGTGATATCTGGTGTTTCAGCTGTAATAATATCAGCACTTCTTGCAGTGGTTGTT
>ONRO01000185.1 GCA_900320235.1 uncultured Eubacteriales bacterium | reverse complement strand
TTGAAAACATCGTCTGCTCCGGTATTTCGGCATTCAGAGTGCCGTCACGCATACCACGCTCATACAGGTCGTGGAACTGCCTGCTCAGAGCATCTACCATTTGCAGATATGGCTGCTTTTGCTCGTCCGTCCACTCTGCACCCCGTACAAAGCTGTTAAAATCGTAATTAAAGCGGAGAATATCCTTGTGGTTGCGGTAAAGCTCTAAAAACGAGTCAAGAAAGAATTTCAGATACTCCGCACCCGTGAGGTTCTGCGTTTCCTCCGAAGTCAGAAGGCTGTTGTGCCATTTTATGAAGCTCTCCCATTTGCGTGTGGCTATTGCAATGACAAGCTCTGTCTTTGTCGGGAAATAGCGGAAAAGAGTAGCATTTCCCACATCCGCCGCTTTGGCGACCTCCGGCAATATTACCTGTCCGATTCCCCTTTCGGCAAAGAGCTTGAAACCTACATCAAGTATATGGTCATACTTTTCCTGTTTCCAAGCCTTTCCTTTTACATAGTCATTCATCTATCAATCTTCTTTCTATGTTTAAATTGAGAATTTTCACTTCAATTATACACTATCCCGCTTGTGATTACAAGAGAGAAAGGGTATTTGTTACGAAAAACTCAGGCTGTTTTGTAATATCTGTCAGTAGTAGCTGTAGAGAATACTGCATTGATGTGTAAACTGTCAAAAAAACGCCGCCCGACTACCGATCAGAATAACGGGCGGTGAAAATATTTACTTTTTATCCGGCAAACGATACCTTATCAGATCATCCATATCGGCACAATATAGTTTTCAGCATCTACAGCAGACAGCTTCGGACGCATACAAAGTATCGCTCCGGTTCCCCTTGGAACTGATGCCTTGTCGATCAGACTAAAGGTATTCAGCAGCTCACTTCCGGGATTGACAGAACGCTTGACCTCCAGCGGATGCAGCACTCCATCGCTTTCAACGACCATATCTATTTCATTGCTGGATTTGTCACGATAATACCACATCAGACATTCCTTTGCATTGTTATGGTAGGATTTCAGAAGCTCGGATACAACATAATTTTCCAGTATTGCTCCGCTCATAGCACCGTTTGCAAGGATCTCCGCTGAGGAATACCGCGTCAGATACGCGACAAGCCCGGTGTCAAAAAAATACATCTTAGGAGTTTTGACTGTGCGCTTTAGTAAATTGTTTGAATAAGGTCGCAGAAAGAAAATTACATCGGATTTTTCAAGTACCTTCAGCCATCGTTTTGCCGTATCATCCGATACTCCCACATCCTGTGCTATATCATGCACATTCAGCATCTGACCACTGCGGCAGGCAGCAGCCCGTACAAAATCGCTGAACAGCAATGAATCCGTAAGCTGAACCTGATCCTTTACATCACGGTCGATATATGTCTGCAAATAGCTCGAATAAAACACATCCCTGTCGGTATATTTTTCGCTTACAAGCCCAGGCATTGAACCCTTCCAGATCCGCTCATAGATACCATTCATATCAACAGTACTATAGTTTTTCTCTCTATCCTTAAGTGCGTTCAGCTCTAATGAAAACGGGATATTCTCTCCGGAGCCGTAAATCTCGTGCTGAGAAAGTCCGGCCATATGCAAAACAGCTACCCTGCCGGCAAGAGATTCCTGAGCAAGTGACATCAGTCTGAAGGACTGTGATCCTGTCAGCCAGAATGTTCCCGGTGCTGCTCCATTGTCTATTTCCATTTTGATGTAGGAAAACAACTCCGGCGCATACTGCACCTCATCTATCATTATAGGGGTAGAATGCATCTGAAAGAATAGTGCCGGGTCACGCTTTGCAAGACCTCTTTCCTCCATATCGTCAAGCGTTACATATTCCCGATCATCATCAATGAGCCGGCGCAGACAGGTCGTTTTTCCGACCTGGCGGGGACCTGTTATAAGAATACAGGAATACTCATCTGACAAAGAAACGATTTTTATCTCAAGATCTCTTTTAATATATGTCATATTATTCCCTCCTGACTAAAATACGATCTGTTCTTATTTTAGCATAAAAAAGGAATAATATCAAGGCTAAAATACGATAGGGTCAAATTTCAGCCAAATATTCTGTTGCTATACAAGTTTTACACGGATAATTACACTCTCTTTTATTCCTTTCTCCGTTAGTAGTAAAACAGTAGTAATGTCTGTGTGTAACTGCAAAGTATTGAAATATAATGCCCCGTTTCATATGTTATCCATAGCATCGTCAACCATATTTATATATGAAGATACAACTTCATTCTGGGACGCAGGAATAGTATTTCCTCCCTTGACAGGCATTGAAATATAATGAAAAGCATCGTCTTTTCTTAAAGGACAAGGTTTTTGGTTCTGTTCTGTTTCTTCTCTCAAATCAACAATAGTAATCTTTCTTTTTAATAGTGTACATACATTCTTGTCGGCTCAGGATCGCACCCCTGCACCATACACAGAAACTCCCAGTCGTATTGTTCGTAAAACCCGATATGGTCTGTCACAAGATAGATGGGTGTAATTCCTTTTGATTTCATATCTTCCACAGCCATATTTA
>ONRO01000190.1 GCA_900320235.1 uncultured Eubacteriales bacterium | reverse complement strand
GCCGGCACGCCTAAGTGCGTGGGAAAATTGACAATAGTAATATTAAATGATATAATATATTGATAAATATTGTGGAGGTGACGGAAGTGGATAATGATTTTCTTTATGAGATGGACGAACTTATGAATGAGGGAAAATTTCAGGAAGTTATCGAAAGAATCAATGAACTTGATGAGGAGGAAATGTCTAACGAACTATATATTATGTTAGCTCATTCTCTGTCGCAGTGTGCAAAATATCACGATGCTCTCAGTACACTTAAAAATATTGAGGAGGATACTGCTGAAGATGATATGGGCTATCATCTTGAAAAAGCCGGAGCTTTATTCGGCCTCCATCATTACAACTCAGCTGTAAAGGAAGCTAAAGTATGCCTCGAAATCGACGATACCTGCGTTGAACCATGGCTGATACTTTGTCTGATATATCAGGAAACCGGTAATGATTCCAAGTTTAATTATGCCTCGGATAAAGCAAAGGAAATCGATGAGGAAGCATGGGATAATATCTTTGGTGACAGAACCTCCGAACTTGAGCTTTATAAGGATGACGAACTAAAAATCGTTCTTGATTTTATTACAAAACATTTCGGTATTCCTGTCAAAATGTTTAAATATGAGGATGAATTCGGCCAGTCTGCGCCCCACCCGATAAACTGTCTGCTTATACCTCCTGATGATCATAATGACTTCTACAAAATAGTTTCTGCCGGTATCGGTGCTTACAGGGGACTCGATAAAAGCCACAGTAATATCGTGCATCGTATCGAAATGGCAGCTTTCCTTCCGTCTTCACTTACCATTGATGAAATAGAAAACAACTATTCCTGGATTGCAAAGATTATGCGCCAGTTCGGTGAAATGATTCAGCTGGAAGGCTCATGGCTCGATGCCGGTCATACCGTTGCTTACGGTGATGTTCTCGACAGCACTGTTAATTATAATGGCGTAATATTCAATGATGTTTTTGTTGATACGCCTGAACGTGAAAAGTGCTTTCTCCCCTGCGGAGAAGAAGTTCATTTCCTGCGTTTTATACCTCTTTATGAGGGAGAAATGATGTTCAAGATAGAATTCGGTTATCCTGCACTTTTAAATAAACTCGGAAAGCTTTCACCCGATCAGATCGATGTCATTATTCCCGACAGACCTGACACATGTCCTGAAAGCAGAGTCAAAAACTGGTCTCTTCCGAGAAGCTCAATGGAGATGCTTCTCGAATGGAACGGGCCGGACGGCTGCTATGCAACTGACAAGATTACTGTTGACGGCTGCAAGGTCGGTTTTATGTATCGTGAAAAACCCGATAACAAACTCGACAGCGGCTGGCGTTTCCTTGCAGGTGATGAAAGCGAGGAATATATGAATGATATCAATAATATGGATATCTTCTGCCTCAATACTATTTGCAATTATGATCCGGATATCATTGAATTTCTTGAAAGTCCGGTCGGAAGCGTTTTTTACAGAGATCGTGACGGTTCTTTTAAAAAGGTCAGTAAATAATTCTGACTAAGGGAGTGTTTATTTGTCAAAAGAAAAAAGTGTTTTATTCCCGGCTGTTCCTGCCGTTTTCTGCACATTATTGTGGGGAACGGCTTTTCCGGGAATAAAGGCAGGATATGAATTATTTTCAATAGATGGTCAGGATTCAGGTTCAATGGTCCTTTTTGCCGGACTCAGATTTTTTATTGCTGGTTTTATAGTACTACTGATCGGTGGGTTCAAAGAAAAAAAACTGCAAAAGCTTATTCCTCATAAAAACGATCTTTTACCGATTTCTGTTCTGGCTTTTTTTCAGACTCTGCTTCAGTATTTTCTGCTTTATCTCGGCATTTCAACTGTTTCGGGTACAAGGTCGGCTATTTATACATCTGCAGCTGCATTCGCTACGGTTCTTGCTTCTCCGCTTTTTTTCAGAGGCGACAGGCTCAGCGTTAAAAAAATTTCAGGCTGTATTATCGGAATAATCGGCATTGTCTATATGTCAGCATTTGCAGGCAGTTTCGGAGGTTTTACACTGCTCGGAGATGGTCTGGTTATTCTTTCAAATCTTTCAGGTGCAGCCGGCAATATTGTAAGCAAAAAGATCACATCTGAAAAAAGAGGTCCTGTTCTGGTTTCTGCCTGGCAGCTTGTCCTCGGCGGAGCTGCTCTGACGATCACGGGCATCATTCTCGGAGGAAAACTGAGTACTGATTCATTAGGCGGCTGGCTTGTTCTGTTATATCTCGCTGCAATGGCTGGAATTGCTTTTATGATATGGACATATCTTCTCAGCAAAAACCCTGTCAGCCGGGTTGCAGTTTTCAATCTTCTGATACCTGTTTTCGGAACAATGTGGTCAGGGATTTTTCTCAGAGAAAACATCTTCACAGCTTCAAATATCATTGCCCTGATACTTGTATGTTCAGGAATTTTCCTTGTAAATTTCTCACATACCAGACTGATCAGCCGAAATAAATAACAAATAATTTCCGGAAATGCTGAATTAATCAGCGTTTCCGATTTTTATAACGGAGTTGATATGAATGAAAGAAATACATACCCTCGCAATATGGGGTGATTCAATATTAAAGGGAGTAATATACGATGAAACTCAGGAAAAATACCGTCCCTGTGACAAAACTGCGGTTGATATCCTGTGCAGTAACTTTCCTGAGCTTGAAATAAAAAACAATTCCAGATTCGGCAATGTAATTACAAAAGGCAGAAAGCTTATCGAAAAATCTCTTGCATCAGGGTACAGACCTGATGCTGCAATAATTGAATTCGGCGGAAACGACTGTGATTTCGACTGGAGCGAAGTTTCAAAGGAATATCTGAGCGACCATGAACCAAATACTCCGCTTGATATTTTTACAAAACAAATGCGTGAGATCTGCGGTCTGCTTCTTGAAAATGGTATTGAACCGATAATAATGAACCTTCCCCCCATCAGTGCAGACAGGTATTTCGATTGGTTCTGCCGTGACAGTGAAACAGATGCTGAGCATGTACTGCACTGGCTTTGTGAAAAACAGATAATATACCGCACACAGGAACGTTATTCTCACTGTGCGGATATGATTGCAAAAGAACTTGATATTCCGCTGCTCGATATCAGAACGGAACTTTTAGGAATCAGAAAATACGGTGATTATCTCAGTGCAGACGGAATACATCTGAATGCTGAGGGTCAGAGCGTCCTCGGAGAAACCCTTTCGGCTCAGCTTGGAAAAATATTAAATCAGAGGTGACAATTTATGAATTTCAGAATAGGACACGGATATGATGTTCACAGATTCGCAGAAAACAGAAAGCTTATTCTTGGCGGAGCAGATATCCAATATGAAAAAGGTCTTGACGGGCACAGTGATGCTGATGTCGTTGTTCATGCTATAATGGACTCACTTTTAGGAGCTGCCGCTCTCGGAGACATTGGTCTGCATTTTCCTGATACAGACGATAAATACAGAGGTGCTGACAGTCTTGAGCTTTTACATCAGGTTTGTGCGATACTCAGACAAAGAGGCTATGAGATCGGCAACATTGACGCAACAATTATTGCTCAGGCGCCAAAACTTCGTCCACATATTGACACAATGCGCGAGAACATTGCCAAAGCGATGGACACAGATATTTCTGACATCAATGTCAAAGCTACAACAGAGGAAAAGCTCGGTTTCACAGGAAGACTTGAAGGTATTTCTGCACACTGCGTTGCGCTTATCTACAAAACATAAAAGAGGAAAAATTATCAATGATGAACACATTAGTTATTAACTGCAGTCCTGTCAGAAATGGTGCAACTGCAGAGATAGTCAGGATTATTACAGAAGAGCTTTCCACGAAATACAACACAAAAAGCATCTGCATTGATGATTACAATTTTTCATTCTGCAAGGGCTG
>ONRO01000193.1 GCA_900320235.1 uncultured Eubacteriales bacterium | reverse complement strand
GCTCACACGAAACTAATCGCTGCTAAAGAAATGAGCGAGCACGCCGAAGGCAGTGCAGCGGGGTCGGGGTAGAGATTTCAAAAGAGAGGAACCTTAAAGACCGCGTCTGCGGCTTCTGAGTGCGGATCACATATTCCGGTATTATTATTTCATAAAGTAACGCATTTTCAGCTTATTCATTGCCTGATTCATATTGTCGCTTTTTCATACTCCCACACATTCTCCGAGTACCTGCCCGATAGGATCACGAATTACAATATCCGCCTTGCTGTCGAAAGCTGTTTCACCCTTGTTGAGTAAAACTATCTTGCTTCCTCCGAAATAATTCAAAAAGCCCGCAGCCGGATAAACATTAAGTGAAGTTCCGCCGATTATCAGTACATCTGCCTTTGCGATAGCCTTTACAGCACCTGTGACAGTCTTATCGTCAAGTCCTTCTTCATAAAGAACAACATCAGGCTTGATTATTCCTCCGCATTTGCATTTCGGTATTCCTGTCGTATCCGTGATAACCGATATGTCATAGAATTTGTGACATTTCATGCAGTAATTGCGTAATACTGAACCGTGAAGCTCATATACCTTTTTGCTGCCTGCCGATTGATGAAGTCCGTCTATATTCTGTGTTACAACTGCTTTAAGTTTCCCCTGCTGTTCAAGCTTTGCAAGCGCAAGATGTGCTTTATTCGGCTTTGCATCAAGACAGATCATCTTATCCCGGTAAAAATCGTAAAAATCCTTCGGCCTTGTCATAAAAAAGCTATGACTAAGAATCGTCTCAGGCGGGAATTTATATTTCTGATTATACAGACCGTCAACACTTCTGAAATCCGGTATTCCGCTTTCTGTGGAAACGCCTGCTCCACCAAAAAACACAATATTGCTGCTGTCCTCAATTACCTTTTTAAGCTCGTCATACATACTTTATTCTCCTCTCTTAATGTTTGTCTATTTAAAGCCATAAGGCTTTGAATCTGTTTTAAGGCGGATTATATTATAACCTATGTGTAAAATTACAGGTTTTAAATTATATTTTGATACAGTTCAGGCTCTGAAAGCCTTGCGGTACCCGAGTAAATTATTAAAGCTATTAAAAACGTGAATCTACCCCCCACTGGGGCACTTTCTTCGGTCGCGTCATGCCGGTTATAACTTATCTTTCAGATAGGTATTGACAAAAATTCATATCAATTCTATAATTGATTCAGTATCCATACCTAAAATCAGTAATTCCGTAATTATGCCTTTACACTGTCAAAAAAGAGGTGCGTTATGAAAATATCAACAAAAGGACGCTACGGACTGCGTATTATGATCGACCTCGCAGTCACAGATCCCGAAAATTATGTTTCAATAAAAAGTATTGCTGCACGTCAGCAGATTTCAGAAAAATACCTTGAACAGATCATTTCCTCGCTTAACAAATCCGGACTTGTTAAAAGTGTCCGCGGCGCTCAGGGAGGTTATAAACTTACCCGTGCCACATCGGATTATACAGTCGGTCAGATACTTCGTGTAATCGAAGGCAGCCTTGCACCCGTTGATTGTCTTTCAGATGATGTCAATAAATGTCCACGCTGTGAGGACTGTGTTTCTCTTTATGTCTGGGAAAAAATCTTTGCGGCTGTCAACGAAGTTGTTGATAAAATCACCCTTCAGGAACTGATCGACCATTCCCAGAGCTGTAAATAACGTATGATCCTGCTGTCATGACATGTATCCTGCAAAAACTCTATTAACATACGGCTGCCGATTTTCCGGCAAGCCGTTTTTTTATTTGCGGACATTATTTCCGCAAAAAGTTTACTGCCTTTACGCAGCGCCGAAAAAATGGACACAGCTTTTACGCTATGTCCATTATAAAACATATTTTACTGTTGTGCAAGGTTTGCTGCACTTGATGATGAAGACTCCTCATCCTGCTTTCTTACCTTAGCCTTCTTGATTGCTTCTGTATCAAATTCAACAGGATATTTTGTCTTGAGATTATTATAATCCTCAGCAAGCTTCTGATCTCTGAGAGCTGTATCAACATTTATCTGCCAGCTCTTGAGTCCTGCTCCGACATAATACATGATATGATATCCGTAATCAGTCTTTACAATGCCTGTATCTCCGGGCTTTCGGTTCTTGTCAAACATCCAGTCGTTAAATGCAGGAACCATCTGACCTTCCGGCACATTAGAATAAAGTCCTCCTTTGGTATTTGAACCTGGATCCTGGCTGTACTGATTTGCAAGCTCACCAAACTTTTCCTCTGTGCTGTCCTTGCTCTTCCATTCATCAAGAATCTTCTCTGCATATTCCTTGATCTTTGAATCCGGAACAGTTTCACCTGAGTTTTCTCCTGTTTTAAGATTTTCCTCT
>ONRO01000194.1 GCA_900320235.1 uncultured Eubacteriales bacterium | reverse complement strand
AGTAGGAGTCGGTACTGCACCAAGCAGTACGACATCAGCACCAACAGAACACAATCCCGAAGAAAGTGCACCCTCAAGCATATCAGAAGATAATCTTGTATCTTTTCCGATAAGTATCTTTGGATTTCTGCCTGAAGAATTTTCTGTCAATACCATAGCGGCTGCTCTTCCGATATTCAATGCAAGCTCAGGAGTAAGTTCAGTATTTGCCACACCTCTGGCGCCGTCTGTTCCAAATAATCTGCCCATAGTTCATTCTCCTTTATTAATATTGTAAACAGCTGATCGTAAAACCATAAAGCTTTTATTGTGTTTTTCAGCTTTCATGGATTCTGGCTGGATATCTGCCTGTTATCTTTTACGATCAGTGTAATAATGTAACCCAATAGTAAAACAATAAATACTTCACAGTTTTACAACTGACCATGTAAGTATTTTTGCTCTCAAAACAATATAGTTTTCAATAAAAAATCTGAAGGTGTATCAATAATCCTCTCTGATACAGCTTCATTCAATTTTATGTATCCTTACAATATATGATACGTTTTATTTTCCGGGATTCTGCATCTCATTTTCTATACTGCAAAGAAAAGCTATTCCGGAAGCATTATCAGAAGAATATGCCGGTTCAGCAAAATAAGACTCATATTTTTCTGAAAGCTTTTCTCTGATTATCATATCTGCCATTACACCTCCGGCAAAAAGCACGGGCATTTTTCCATGCTTTTCAAAAACTGCCGTACACATTCCGTCTATTGCCTTTTCAATATGTGCAAGACAAAGTGCAGCAGTATACTCTTTTGATGCTCCGTCTTCATATGCTTTTCTGCACTTGTTTTCAATTCCGGAAAGACAGCAATCACTGCCTTTTAGGGATACCCTGACATTTTTCAGCTTTTCTTTATTCAGGAATGCCAGCTTTTCAAGCTCAGCACCGCACGGAAAAGAAAGCCCCAGCATTACACCTGTACGGTCTATCAGCTGTCCTGCGTTAAGATCAAGTGTCTTTGCAGCAAGAAATACATTAAATATCTTCTCATTATCCGGTGTGACAATAACAGCCTCTGTTGTTCCTCCTGATACATGAAAAGCAAGAAATCTTTCTTTAAAAAGTCTTTTCTGCTGTGAGCTATATATTGCTGCGGCTATATGTCCGTTCTGATGAGAAAAAGTATAGAGCGGCACATCATTTATTCCGGAAATAATTCTTGCTGCTGACAGCCCGACTGTAAAGCATGGCATATATGAGCCTTCTGCATCTCTCGGACGTGAAGAAACACCGACTGCTGTTATTTCACCATCAAAGCCTTCAAACAGTCTGTCGATTATCTCAGGCAGCTGCTGTACATGATGAAAAACTGCATCGCTCTGACGCAGACCACATTCTCCCTGTTTTACAGGGAGAAGCTTTTTCTGCATAATCATCTTTCCGCTTTCATTGTCATAAATTGAAGCAGATGTTGTATAATTACTCGTATCTATTCCAAGAAAAAAAGACATTACTCTTCACCGCTTTTGCCCGTTTGTTTTGCAACAGAACCAAGAACTCCGTTTACAAATGCCCCGTCAGCAGGTGTCGCATACTCTTTTGCAATCTCAACGGCCTCGTTAATAGCTACACTTACCGGAACTGCATCAACATACAGCATTTCATAAACAGCCATCCTGAGGATTGTCAGTGAAACTCTTGACAATCTTCTGAGCTTCCAGCCCTTTAAATTTGCTTCTATTATCTTATCAAGCTCTTCTCTTTTTTCTTCTACACCTGCAACAAGAGTCCTGGTATATACACCGATTTCTGCATCCCTTGCATCCTTTGCATCTTCGATCAGTATTTCTACTACATTATCCTTCTGAAACAGCTGTTCAAAAAGCAGATAAAAGGCTTCTACTCTTTCCTCATGTCTTGTGGATTTTTTGTTTTTAGCATTATCGCTCATATTAATTTTCCTTTCGGGTCATCATTTATTATACTTAACCTTATGGAATACCTTTTTGCCCTTCTTTATGACAATGAATCCTTCTTTGAAATTCTCAGCAATGATCTCAGCCTTTACATCCGTTATTTTTTCATCATTAACTGATATTCCCCCCTGCTGAATAAGTCTTCTTGCTTCTGCTTTTGACGGAACAAGCTTTACAAGGAAAAGAAGATCAATTAGTCCGATTTTTCCATCAGGCATATCCTCTGCAGTTATCTCACTCGAAGGCATATTATCTGTGTCTGCTTTTGATGAAAACAATGCTCTTGCACCTTCAAGTGCTTTCTGAGCTTCATCCTCGCCATGAACAAGCTTTGTGAGCTCAAATGCAAGTATTTCCTTTGCCTTATTCAGCTCACTTCCCTGCCAGCTCTCCATTGCTTCAATCTCTTCGATCGGTACAAACGTAAGCATTTTAAGGCACTTGATAACATCGCTGTCGGATACATTTCTCCAGTACTGGAAGAAATCAAACGGACTTGTTTTCTCTGGATCAAGCCATACTGCACCCTTTTCAGTTTTTCCCATCTTCTTTCCTTCAGAATTCAGAAGAAGATTTATTGTCATTGCGTGAGAATCCTTGCCAAGCTTTCTTCTTATCAGTTCAGTTCCGCCAAGCATATTACTCCACTGATCGTCACCGCCGAACTGGAGATTACAGCCATAGCGCTGAAAAAGTGAGTAAAAATCATAGCTTTGCATTATCATATAATTGAATTCCAGGAAACTCAATCCTCTTTCCATTCTTTGCTTATAGCACTCAGCAGTAAGCATTCTGTTTACGCTGAAACATGCTCCTACTTCTCTGAGAAGGTCAACATAATTCAGATCCAGAAGCCAGTCAGCATTATTTACAAGAAGAGCCTTATCATCAGAAAAATCAATAAATCTGCTCATCTGCTTTTTAAAGCATTCGCAATTATGTTCAATATCTTCTTTTGTAAGCATTTTTCTCATATCAGTTTTTCCCGAAGGGTCTCCGATCATACCTGTTCCGCCTCCGAGAAGTGCGATTGGCCTGTTGCCTGCCATCTGAAGTCTTTTCATAAGGCTGAGTGCCATAAAATGACCAACATGAAGACTATCTGCTGTCGGGTCAAAGCCTATATAGAAAACGGCTTTTCCTGAATTGACTAATTCCCTGATCTGTTCTTCATCAGTTGTTTGTGCAATAAGTCCTCTTCTCTGTAAATCCTCGTATACTCCCATATTTCTCGTCCTTTCCATTATCAAGGGGTAGAAAAAATGCCCCCCGTATATAATAATACCAGAGGGCGATATATTAACCGCTGTACCACCTCAATTTACTGTTATCTCACAATAACAGCCTCACGGGTACAATACATACCCTTGCATTATAACGCATGCAAAACGGACTAAGCTACTATCATTTCACCCGCCGGCTCAGAGATGTATTTCCATCGGCCGCAGCGAATATTTACACCAACCATATCCTCTCTTTGCCTGCATTTCCGACGTACTTCTTCCCATCATCGCCATTAAATTTAGTATAACCATTTTTATCTTATTTGTCAACCTTAAAATCCCCAGCGGCAGCGTGACGTATCCGGAGAAAGTACACTTCGGGTGCTCAACTGACGAACTATCACTTTGCTTACACGGCTCAATAACCACGAAACAATAGTATTTCTTTCCTCTTTTACACTGACAAAAAAGCTTACCCCTGCCAGATTAATGACAGGGGTCGGGAAATTTATCTTGCTTTTAAGTTATATTTATCAGTACATTCCGCCCATACCAGGATCTGCTGCAGGCATTGCCGGAGCCGGTTCCTTGATATCCGAAACAAGTGATTCTGTTGTAAGAACCATTGCTGCTACTGATGCAGCATTCTGAAGTGCACTTCTTGTTACCTTTGTCGGGTCAACGATACCATTGGACATCATATCCATGTATTCCTCTGTAAGTGCATTGAAGCCATAGCCTTTCTTTCCGCTTGACATAATCTTGTCAACGATTACTGATCCTTCAAGTCCTGCATTTGCTGCAATCTGACGTACAGGCTCTTCAAGTGCCTTAAGTACGATCTTAGCACCTGTCTTTTCATCGCCTTCAAGTGTATCTACAAGTGCTGAAACAGCCTCTACTGTATTAAGAAGTGCTGTACCGCCGCCTGCAACAATACCTTCTTCTACTGCTGCCTTTGTTGCTGCAAGTGCATCCTCGATACGAAGCTTCTTTTCCTTCATCTCTATTTCTGTTGCTGCACCTACCTTAATAACAGCTACACCGCCTGCAAGTTTTGCAAGTCTTTCCTGAAGCTTCTCTCTGTCGAAATCAGATGTAGATGCTTCGATCTGAGCACGGATCTGACCAACTCT
>ONRO01000410.1 GCA_900320235.1 uncultured Eubacteriales bacterium | reverse complement strand
GGGAAAAGAGCGTATGATTTTTCATAGCTTTTCAAGGGTTCTCAAAACCTGATATATGCTGTATTTCTTGAATTGTCCTGCTGTTATTTCCTGTTATACGCTTATATATTTTTTGCCATTGGGCGTAAACCGGGCGTAAGATGGGCGTAAATTTTTAATGAAATTAAAAAATACTGATGATGCAGAAAACATTCTTTAACCGGATACGACAGTGAAAAAATATTTTGTAAGCATTAAAAAATGTGGAATTGTTAAGAAAATTGCAGTATAATATATTGACATTGGCTAAAAAAATGGTATAATGTAGTAAATTGTATCATACCAAGAACAATTAGGTTACTATGATAAGGTAGTACACCGCAAAGCTCTGATACCCTGTCCTTCGGGATGGGGTATTATCTTTATGTACAATGAACTACACAGTGTTGAAAATGATATTGTTGACTAAGAAAAAATACAATGTTAAGATTATTATAATAAAATTGTTTTCTGTCGGGAGGTTTGATCATGAAATACGGAATAGGTCTGGATATAGGTATTGCGTCAGTCGGCAGCTGTGTTATGGAACTGGACACAAACAATGAGCCATACAAAATACTGAAACTCTGTTCACGGGTTTTTGAAACTGCTGAGGGTGAAAAAGGAAAAACACCAGCTTCTGAAAGAAGATACAACAGAAGCATCCGACGCATTACACGACGCAGAAGGCATCGTAAGGAGCGTATCAGGGCTTTTATTTGTTCATATTTGGGAGTGAACAATGAAGAAATCAATGCTATCTATGAACAAGTTGGGCTGAGTGACATTTATGCTGTCAGATATGAGGCTTTAGATAGGCTGTTGTCGAAGGAAGAACTGATCAGGCTGCTCATTCACTACAGTCAGCGTCGGGGCTTTAAATCAAATCGCAAAACTGATGCAAGTGATGAAAGCAAAAGCGAAGAAGGAGCTTTGCTTGGCGCTGCAAGTGAAAATAAAGCTCTTATGAAAAATAAGGGCTATCGCACAATAGGCGAAATGCTTTATCGTGACGAAAAATTTTTAAAAAATAAGCGCAATAAAGGCGGGGAATATTCAAACACTTTTCTGCGTTCTGATTTTGAAGAGGAAATACGGCTGGTGTTTAAAAAACAGCGCAGTCTTTCAAATCCGTATATTTCTGAGGAGTTTGAAGAAAAGTATCTTGGAATACTTTTATCTCAGCGCAGCTTTGACGAAGGTCCCGGTTCCGGAAAGAACAGTATTTATTCGGGAAATCAGATCGAGAAAATGCTCAGACCCTGCACTCTTGAACCTGATGAGATAAGGGCACCGAAAGCCTCTTTTTCATTTGAGTATTTTTCTCTGCTTTCAAAAATCAATTCCGTCAGGATACAAAGCAGATCAGGAAAAAGGGTTCTCACGGCACATGAACGCATGACCATCAGAGAACTCGCATTTAAACAAAAGGAGCTGAACTTCGGCTCGCTTAGGAAAGCACTTTCTCTCAGTGAGAATGAATTATTCAATATTTCCTACGCTTCGGCTGACAGCATAAAGAAAAAAAATAATGATAAACCCTTTGCCGCACGGAATGAGGTCGAAAAGAAAACAAAGTTTACATTCCTAAAGGCTTATCATATCTTTAAAAAAGCATTCGGAGATCCTTTTGATATGTGGGATAATGCAAAGAAAAATGATCTTGCCTATGCCCTTACTGTGAATAAAACAGACAGCAGTATCAAAGCATATCTGTCCGAAAAGGGCTTTTCTGACGATGAAATCAAAGCGGCTCTGACTATTCCATCATTCACGAAGTTCGGCAATCTGTCAAATAGGGCTATGGATAAAATGATACCTTATCTTGAACAGGGATATCTTTACAATGAAGCGGCAGAAAAGGCAGGATATAATTTCAAAGCTGATGATAAATGTGCCGGAATGTATCTGCCGGCAAATGCAAAAGCAGCGCCCGAACTTGATGATATTGTAAATCCTGTTGTGCGAAGAGCGGTATCTCAGACTATCAAGGTCGTCAATGCAATTATTCGTGAAATGGGATGCAGCCCGACCTATGTCAATATAGAGCTGGCGCGAGAGCTTTCCAAAAGCTATGATGAGCGGATAAAAAGCGATATAGAAAACAAGAAAAATCAAGCCCGCAACGATGCAGTTATGGAACGTCTGCGCACAGAGTTCAGACTCATCGACCCTAAGGGTCAAGATCTTATTAAGCTCAGGCTCTGGGAAGAGCAGCAAGGGATATGTCTTTATTCTGGAAAGCCAATTCCTGTTGAAAGATTATTTGAGTCGGGATTTTGTGAAATAGATCATATTATCCCATACAGTATCAGCTTCGATGACAGAACGAACAACAAGGCACTTGTTCTGACCAAGGAAAACAGAGAAAAGGGCAACAGACTGCCGTTGCAATACCTGAGCGGAAAGGCAGCCGACGATTTCCGTATCAGGATACAGACATCTTCCCTGAGATATATGAAAAAGAAGAATCTGCTGAAAGAATCTATTACTGATGATGATTACAGCAGCTTTAAACAGCGTAATCTTCAGGATACACAGTACATCTGCCGATTTATGAAAAACTATATTGAAAAATATCTCCTGTTTGACGGAAAAACAAGGGTGATTGCGGTAAACGGCGCAGCTACTTCTTATATAAGAAAACGCTGGGGGATAAAAAAGATACGTGAAGACGGGGACACTCATCACGCTATAGATGCTTGTGTTATCGCTTGTACAACGCAGGGAATGATACAGAAAATATCCATTTACTCAAAATACAAAGAAACTGAATATATGGATGAAAACGGTGAGATATACGATATTGACAGAAAAACAGGTGAGCTGATAAACCGATTCCCTATGCCATATCCTACCTTCCGTAAAGAATTGGAGATGCTTACATCCAATGATCCTCAAAGAATACTTAGTGAGCAATTCTTCCCGAATTATGACGGCAGTGAGCAGCTGAATCCGATATTTGTTTCACGTATGCCAAAAAGAAAGGTTACGGGAGCGGCACATAAAGCTACATTGCGCAAGCCTGTCAAGGAAAACGGTCAGAATTATGTTGTTCAGAAAATATCTTTGACTTCTCTTAAACTTGATAATGACGGAGAAATAGCAAATTATTATATGCCGCAGAGCGACAGACTTCTTTACAATGCTCTGAAAGCGAGACTTACCGACTTCAATGGAGATGCCAAAAAAGCGTTTGCAGAACCGTTCTACAAGCCAAAAAGCGACGGCTCACGTGGTCCATTTGTCCGAAAAGTAAAGACGATAGAAAAGAGTTCCCTTACGGTTCCTCTTGCCAATAATACGGCGGCAGCTGATAACGACTCTATGGTTCGTGTGGATGTTTTCTATGTAAATGGAGAGGGCTATTATCTTGTACCTATCTATGTTGCCGATACGGTCAAAAAAGAGCTTCCGAGCAGAGCAATTACTCGAGACAGACCGTACAATGAATGGAATATTATGGATGATAAGGATTTTGTTTTTTCACTATATCCGAATGATCTTATCAAGGTGACTTCTAAGAAAAAAATGAAGTTTTCACTTGTCAGAAAAGAAAG
>ONRO01000411.1 GCA_900320235.1 uncultured Eubacteriales bacterium | reverse complement strand
GAGAGGGACCTTAAGAGGAGGGGCCAAAGCCCTTCCTCTTGTGGTTCCTTTCTTTTGGTGCGTTTCCGTAAGGGAACGCCTTACGCTGAAGAAGCTGTCAGAAATAACAAAGCAGAAGCGGCATTAAGCTTGCCGACCGGCGTGCCGCCGGTGTCGCGATTCACAGCTTAATCAGCCTGAAAAAGCTTTACTCCGGCACCGCCCGGCTTTTTTGAGCCTGAACTGCTGATATTATTTCTGCCTAAAAACTCCCAGAATTATTTTACACGAACCCGACCGGTGTGCCGGCAGTGTGACGCACCCTAAGAAAGTGCCCTCGGGGTACTGAATTGTCAAATCAATCGCTACTGTTTTGTTAGTCACATAATGTCTTTCAAAACTTCATGTACAATTACAAAACTACTCTTCTTTATCCTGCAATAGTTTTCTGCTGTTTTTCAAAATCCAGAAAGCCGCACATTATCGCAAATGCCATTTTCCCTTGATATTTGCTGTCGGAAAGAAGCCTTGCTTCGTTTTCATTCGACAGAAAACCGCACTCGACTATCACTGCCGGGACCTCTGCTTTTTTAAGAATATATACAGAGCCGTTGTCATTTTTAAGCTCACGGCTGTTTTCCGGCTGCAAAAGTGATGTCACAGACCGCCTTATGCTTTCGGCAAGCTTTTCGCTGCGAGGATCGTTTTTTGAGTAGAACATCTGTGCTCCGCTGTATTTACTCTGCTCGAATTTATTCTGATGTATGCTTATGAGTATATTGTTTGCATCAGAGTTTATCGTGCTGACCCTGTTTTTCATATCGGAGACCTTCTTTTCCCTGACAGTAGAAGCAGAGCTGTCATAAACGGAAATATCCTCTTCCCTTATCATTTTCACCTTGTAGCCCGAAACGGTCAGCATATCTCTCAGCCGTAAAGCAATCGCAAGATTGACATCCTTTTCAAGCACACCGTTTGCCTGTGCGCCGCCGTCCTCTCCGCCGTGTCCTGCATCTATGATAACTACCGGTTTTGTATCAGCCGATACTGTTTCTACATTATCACTCCCGTCAAAAGCTGCATACAGCAGTCCCCCGAACAGAAATACACATACAAGCACCGATGAATAACACAAATATGCTTTCAGCTTTTCCACCTTAATCACCTCGGTAAAGCTTATGCAGAACAATCCGGAAAAATAACGCTCAAAAGAAATATCAGCTCAGTCATTTTTTCTTTTATGAGTCCTGCTCTTTACTGCCGCACCGGAACAGCGTTACTTGTTTCAGCAGACTGCATCATTACATTACAAAGTAACTCTTTATGCATACTGCACATATCTTTTTTCCATTTTGCTGACCTATACAGATCAAAAAAGCCGATGAATTTACGCTTCATCGGCTTTTTATATTGCTGCCTACGGGGCAGTCCGTTTTTATCCTACTATTTTTCCTCTGAGTATCCAGTTTCTCGCCTCGGTTATCTCAGCATAGCAGAAACTTCCGATCAGCTCCGGCGGTGCTTTCAGCTCAACAATAATATTATTTGCTGTTCTTGCATTCAGCACTCCGTCCCTTGCCTCTTCTTCAACAAGCACACGATATGTCTTTCCGACCATTCCGGCACAGCGTTCTGCTGCTATACCCTCCTGTACTTTCAGAAGCTCGCCCATCCATTTTGCCTTTTCTTCATGCGAAACCGGATCCTCCATTCTTGCGGCAGGTGTGCCGACTCTCGGAGAATATATGAATGTGAAAAGAGATGTAAATTTCACTTCTTTTATCAGTTCAAGCGTTTCGCAGAATTCATCATAGGTCTCCCCCGGGAATCCGACTATTACATCACTCGTCAGCGAAAGATCCGGAATTCTGCTTTTGGCATAATTCGCTATTTCCAGATATTTTTCTCTTGTATATCTGCGGTTCATATGTTTCAGCACCCTGTCGCTTCCGCACTGGAAAGGCAGATGAAGATGATTGCAGATCTTTTCATTTGCCGCCATAGTATCTATAAGCTTTTTTGAAGCGTCCTTCGGGTGAGAGGTCATAAAGCGTATCCTGAAATCGCCCTCGATATCTGCTACACTCTGCAGCAATGATGCAAAATCAGTTTCCTCATCAAGCCCCTTTCCGTATGAATTGACATTCTGTCCGAGAAGTGTGATATCCTTGTATCCTGCGCTGACCATCGCCTTTGCTTCAGAAATAACCGTTGCAGGACGGCGGCTTCTCTCACGGCCTCTTACATGCGGAACGATACAATATGTACAGAAATTATCGCAGCCATACATTATTGGCAGCCAGCCCTTGAAGCTTCCGTCACGGTGAAGAGGAAGACCTTCATAGATTTCTCCATCATCAAAACCTCTTTCTATGGTTCTTTTTCCACTCGTTACCGCATTATATACAAGCTCAGGAAATTTGTGTATCACATGAGTTCCGAAAACAAGCCCGACATACGGAAAGCTTTTATAGATTTTCTCTGCAATGTGCTGCTGTTCCATCATACAGCCGCACAAACCGATAAGCAATGACGGCTTTTTCTTTTTCAGCGCCTTCAGCTGACCCACATTGCCGAATACTCTGTCTTCAGCATGTTCTCTTACTGCACAGGTGTTGAATATTATTATATCTGCCTCTTTTTCATCCTCAGTAAGAGCGCAGCCCATTTTTTCAAGCATACCCTTTAGTTTTTCACTGTCTGCAACATTCTGCTGACAGCCATATGTACGCACATATGCAGCCGGCTGCTGATTACCTGCACGGATATACAGTAAATCTCTCAGCATATCCGTTATCTGTTCCTGTCTTTCTATTTCTGCCTCTGTAATTTTATTATCACTCATTTTCATCACTCCAAAAATTCAGGTATCTTTTCCTGTCCCATCAAATATTATAATAATAACACATTCCCTCCAAAAAAACAACCAGCCCATCCCGGCGTGTGCCGGCGGCAGCGTGACGCGCCCGCAGGAAATGCCCTTGGGATGCTGGCACCCTTCATTCACGGCTTAATCAACCCGAAAAAGTTTTTCTCCGGCACCGCCATGCTTTTTTAAGCCTGAGCTGCTGAAATATATTCTACTTTAAAAATCCCGGAAAATTTTCCGCTAACGCGCCCGTGGGAAATCCACTTCTTTTATGGTTCTTCTCTTTTTCTGCGTTTCCGTAATATAATGCCTTTTCTGCTACACCTGTGGTCAGCAAGAACTAATAAATTAAAGAAACGGATATTCATGTTTTTTTATTTCATATAATTATCAACCCATACTTTCAAAAGGAGGCAGAGAATGTTAATTTTATCATCAGTGCTGATCGGTGCAGCTGTTGCACAGGACGCTTTTGCTGTGGCAGCTATGTACGGTTCTGTCGATCGTACAAAACGTTTTCGTTCTGCTGTGCTTACAGCAGGGATTTTTGCTTTGTTTCAGACATTTATGCCTGTGCTTGGCTGGAGCATCGGAAAAGTCGGGAGTAAGGCTGTCGCTGAATATGACCATATCATAGCTTTCGGCATTCTTTCATTTATCGGCATTAAAATGATGTTAGACAGCCGCAGTTCTGCCGTTTATGAAAAAAGCTGTGCTTCACTGCGGCTTCGTGAGCTGATCACAGCAGCTTTTGCAACAAGCGTTGACGCTCTTACAACAGGGATCACCCTTCCGGCTGCAACAGGCGCAGAAAATGCTGCCGGAATGATACTTTCAGTTCTCATAATCGGCAGCATTACATTTATTATTTCATTGTCAGGTTATTTCCTCGGAAGACGTATCGGTGATCTTAACCCTCGCCTTGCAATGCTTTCCGGCGGTGCTGTTCTTATTGCAATCGGCATCAAGACTCTGCTTACTGCCGCATGAGCGTTATTCAGATCTTTTTGCACAGGCTATTGCGAGCGAACCCGGACCTATATGACATCCTATGCTGAGCGAAAGCGGAGCAGATTCCACCTTGAATTCCGGAAATGCTTCTTTTACATCGCTTATCCATGATTCAACCTCAAACAGCTTCATATCTGAATATACTGCAAAAAGTGTCATCTTTCCTTTGTCTTTGTAATCGCCAAAGCGGTTTTCAATATCTTTTTTCATTGCTTCGATCATTGTCTTTTTCGCAGTTTTTGTTCCTCTGGATTTTGAAAATGCATCAAGCTTGTTTCCCTGTATCTGAAGGACGGGCTTGAGATTCATTACATTTGCAATAAGAGCTCCCGCTGCTGTTACTCTGCCGCCTCTTTTCAGATATGTAAGCTTATTGACCATGATATATATGCTTGCATCAAAGCCGTCTGCTTCAAGCGTTCTGCATATTTCTTCTCCGTCTTTTCCTGCTTCAGCCATTGCCTTTGCATCAACTGCTGACTGATACTGAGTCACTGATATCCTGTGATTGTCAGCAACAAATACCCTTCCTTCATAATCTGCAGATGCAAGCATTTTTGCGGTCTGACAAGAGCTTGAAAGTCCAGAGGACATAGGAATATATACTATCTGGTCATACTCTTTGAGAATATCATCCCAGAATGTAGTCAGCTCTCCCGGGGAAGGCTGTGTTGTTGAAACAGTCGTTTTACTGTCGGCGAGCAGCTTATAGAAATCCTTATAATTGATATCCCTGCCCTCAACATAGTCCTTGCCGTTTACATTAAAGGACATAGGAAGCAAAAATATACCAAGCTCCTTTGCCTGCTCAGCTGTAAGTCCGCTGTTTGTATCTGTTGCAATAGCTATCTTCTTCATTATTCCTCCATGATTCTGCTTTTTTATTCCTGTTTTTTTGAATACCCTTTTTCTTTTTGCATAGCACAACCAGGAGACGATGCCCCTGGTTGTGTACTTTTATTTTTATTTCTTTGGACAGTTTTTCATACAGACAAAAATGTCAGAAAGCTGTCTGATTATGCTTTTATCAGCCTATTTTTCCGATAAACGATACGATCTCATCTCTCATGCGAACAGCTTCACGTCTTGCAGCCTGTGCATAATCCTTCGGGTCACAGCCTTCCTTCTGCCATGCACACATAATTCCTCTTGATGAATTGATTACAGCTCCGATACCGTTTTCATCAAATGCCGGCGCAACATCTTTTGCACCGCCGCCCTGTGCACCGTAACCGGGTACAAGGAAGAAGGTATGCGGAAGTGCTTTTCTGAGTTCTCCGAGCTGTTCAGGATATGTCGCACCAACGACTGCGCCTACACCTGAATAGCCGCTCTCTCCCATTACATCACTGCCCCATTTCTCACACATATCGCCCATTGTGCGGTATACTGTAAGTCCGTCGTCAAGTTTTCTGTCCTGAAGTTCACCTGAGGACGGATTTGAAGTCTTTACAAGGATAAAGATTCCTTTATCGTCATTTTTGCAGATCTCGAGAAGCGGCTTTACTCCGTCTGTGCCGAGATAGCCGTTTACTGTAAGTGCATCTGCGCCGAAAGCTGAAACGCTTTC
>ONRO01000412.1 GCA_900320235.1 uncultured Eubacteriales bacterium | reverse complement strand
TCACGCTGCCGCCGGCAGTTGACTAATGGGGGAAATAGAATTATAATAGTAGATGTCGGATGATGTACGGCGAAATAATATGAAAAAAGGAGTAAATTCAATGAAAAACTATAATATTACCCTTCTCAAGGGTGACGGTATCGGTCCGGAAATTGTAAATGAGGCTGTAAAGGTACTTGATGCAACTGCAAAGAAATTTGGTTTCGGTGTTACATATAAGGAGGCTCTGCTCGGTGGATGTGCTATCGATGCAACAGGTGTTCCGCTTCCGCAGGAAACGATCGATGCCTGCAAGGCAAGTGACAGCGTACTTCTTGGTGCAGTCGGCGGTCCAAAATGGGATACACAGCCCGGTAATAACCGTCCTGAAGCTGGTCTACTCGGAATCAGAGGTGCACTCGGACTATTTGCAAATCTTCGTCCTGCAGTTATCTTTGAACCGCTTCGTGAATCCTCACCGCTCAGAGCTGATATAATCGGCGATGCGATGGATATAATGATTGTCCGTGAGCTTACAGGCGGTATCTATTTCGGAAAAAGAGGAAACTTTGAGGAAGACGGCGTTGCTGCTGCATATGATACCGAAAAATATAACGTGAATGAGATCGAACGTATCGGCAGAGTTGCTTTTGATATGGCAATGAAAAGAAATAAAAAGCTTACAAGTGTTGACAAGGCAAATGTACTCGATTCATCAAGACTGTGGAGAAAGACAATGATCGAGCTTTCAAAGGAATATCCTGAGGTTGAGCTTAATCATCTTTATGTTGATAACTGTGCAATGCAGCTTGTAAGAAATCCGAAACAGTTTGACGTTATTGTTACTTCAAATATCTTCGGTGATATTCTTTCTGATGAAGCGTCAATGATAAGCGGTTCTATCGGAATGCTCGCTTCTGCAAGCCTTAACAGCACAAAGCTCGGAATGTATGAGCCGATCCACGGAAGTGCACCCGATATTGCAGGTCAGGGTATCGCAAATCCGCTTGCAACTATACTTTCAGTTGCAATGATGCTCAGATATTCACTTGATGAGCCGGCAGCAGCAGATGCAATAGAAAATGCTGTTGCTGAAGTTCTCAAGACAACAAGAACTCCCGATATCTATACAGAGGGAACAAAGAAGGTTTCAACAACAGAAATGGGTGACGCTGTCTGCGCACTTATCGGCTGATAAAAAATGCTGTCGGAGTTTAATGCTCCGGCAGTTTTTTTCAGCAGTGAATGATTCAGCACCTGTGAATAATAACGCAGAAAGCACTTGACAGCTTCAAACAGCAAAGCTCAGGTCAAACCGGTGTCTGATGGTGTTGAAGACAATATGGCAAATTTGAAGAGAAATGAATATGAGAAAATATAATCGTAAATATAATTTGTAAAATATAGCAAATTTTCGTTGAAAAAAGTCTTTCTTTGGGGTATAATAATAACATATGTGCTTTTGATCTCAGATTCCCACGGGGAATTACAGATCGGGCAAGATATCTTTGTTAGGGGGAAGAAAAATGGAAAATATGATGCAGGCACTTATTCTTTTGCTTGCAGGCTTTCTTGTTGTTTTCTCTGTTCTTGTACTTCTGATCCTTATTGTTACATTATATAGTAAGATCATCAGAACTGCTCAGAGCTCAGGTGAGAAAAGAAAGGCTGTAAAAGCCGGAGAAGACGGAAAGCAGGAGGAAAACAAGGTCGTCCGTTCTGTAACAAGAGAGGAGATCGAGGACGATGACGGCGAGATCCCCGGTGAGATCATCGCAGTAATAGCAGCGGCGGTTGATGCAATGTACGGTGAAAAGCCGCATAAGATCAAATCCGTAAGAAAATCACGTCCTGCACGTTCAGCATGGGCAAAAGCCGGAATGCTCCAGAACACCAGACCGTTCTGAGAAGAATATTTGAAAGGAAGAAAGTAAATGGAAATTTTGACACAGCTGTGGCAGATCATCTGTCATCTGTTTGAAGAGTCGGGATTCAGCAAGCTTTCATGGGAAAACTATGTAATGGTTGCCATATCGTTCGTGCTGATGTACCTTGCTATCAAAAAGCAATTTGAGCCGCTTCTTCTGCTGCCGATCGCCTTTGGTATGTGCCTTGTGAACCTGTTCCCGGGTATCATGGGACTTCCGACGACTGAAATGCTGACTGAAGCGCAGATGCTTGAAAAGCACCTCGACCCGTCAACGTATACTACCACGATATATAATGGTGTGATATATTATAATCACATCGAATACGGCGGATTGTTCTATTATCTCTATCAGGGCGTAAAGCTTGGTATCTATCCGCCGCTGATTTTCCTTGGAATCGGCTGTATGACAGATTTCGGTCCGCTTATTGCAAATCCGAAGAGCTTTATCCTCGGTGCAGCTGCTCAGGTAGGTATTTTCCTCACCTTCATCATTGCTACCGCCCTCGGGATCTTCACACCAGCTGAAGCAGGCTCCATCGCAATAATCGGCGGAGCTGACGGTCCGACTGCGATATTTGTTACGACAAAGCTCGCGCCGCAGCTTCTCGGTCCGATCGCTGTTGCGGCATATTCGTATATGGCACTTGTGCCGATCATTCAGCCGCCGATCATGAGACTTCTTACAACAAAGAAAGAGCGTTCAGTTGTTATGGGACAGCTTCGTCCTGTATCAAAGCTTGAAAGAATTCTCTTCCCGATCATTGTTGTTGTAATTGTTGCACTTCTTCTTCCGGATGCAGCTCCGCTCGTTGGTATGCTGATGCTCGGAAACCTCTTCAAGGAGAGCGGCGTTGTTGACAGAATCAACAAGACAGCTCAGAACGAGCTTATGAATATCATCACGATATTCCTCGGAGTTACAGTCGGTGCAACTGCGACAGGAAAAGTATTCCTTACAGTTCAGACAGCCGGTATCATCGGTCTTGGTCTGTTTGCTTTCTGTCTTGCAACTGCCTGCGGTGTTCTTTTCGGAAAGCTTATGTATTTCTTTACAAAGGGCAAGGTAAATCCGCTTATCGGCTCGGCAGGTGTTTCTGCAGTTCCGATGGCAGCAAGAATTTCTCAGAAGGTCGGTCAGGAAGAGAATCCCGGCAATTTCCTTCTCATGCACGCTATGGGACCGAATGTTGCAGGTGTAATCGGCTCTGCTGTTGCTGCAGGTGTAATCCTCAGCGTTCTCGGAAAATAATAAAACTGATTTCAGGCTGCACAGATGCGTTTTCTGTGCAGCTTTTTCTTTTCTGATTGAGGGATATATGTTATAATAAATACAAATGAAATGTGGGGGATGTGTCTGAATGACTGTGAAGAATAATAATATAAAAGAATATATAAAGGCAAATTACAAAAAGATAAGCATTTTGCTGTGGGGGATAATAATTCTTACAACAGCTTTTATAGCAGCGGCGGGAGTTATATCATTATTTCTTCCGGAAAAGGAATATCTTGTGTTTGGGAAAATACTTATGAGTCTGAAAATAGCACCTGTCTGGCTCAGACTGATGATAACGTCAATTGGTCTTCAGGCAGTCGTGACTACTGTGCTGATTGCAGTTGATCTTGAAGAAAAAAAACACAGAGCAAGAGATATTGCAGTGACCACAGTCATCGGAATTGTCTGCATAGTATTAGTGCTTCTGCCGTTTATTTCCGGATTTCAGTCAGCAATTGTCCGTAAATCCGGCTACAAGGCAGAGTATTTCACATTTGGTAATGAAAACCATGAAATTGTAATCGAGGAAAGAACATATATGAACAATAGTTTCGGTGATGTTTATATCAAAGATGATGACGGTTCTCTCAGACTTATCGGAATGTTTGATA
>ONRO01000415.1 GCA_900320235.1 uncultured Eubacteriales bacterium | reverse complement strand
AGTATTCACCCAAATTCACTAAGGAATATATGCCTGACAGAGCTAAATCTCTCGGACTTAAAATTCCTGACGGATATGAGGAAATAAAGACAGACGCTGAATAATCTGTTTTTGAGAAAAAAACAGTTGTCAGATCAGGCGGTAATTTAACAATGCTTTATTATGCTTCACCTTTCGTTTTCCGGAGGGTGAAGCAAATTGCGTATTTTAATAATTTATATGGAAAACGCAGAATGAGCAGAGTATCAGATTAGTCTGATCAATTATAAAAATAATTTGGTTGGTGTTAAAAATGGATGGAATTTTAGAATATTTCGGATCTCTTGATCCCTCAACATTTGTCCAGGCTTTGCCGGGAAATATTGCACAGGGTATACTCTGGGGATTGATGGCTCTTGGTGTTTATATAACGTTCAGGATACTTAATTTTGCAGACCTGACCGTTGACGGAAGCTTTGCAACAGGCGGCGCAGTAACAGCAGTAATGCTGATGAACGGCGCATCAATCTGGGTAACAATGCCCGTAGCTTTCCTTGCAGGTGTAACAGCAGGTCTTGCAACAGGTTTTCTTCATACTGTTCTGGGTATACCTGATATTCTTTCCGGTATCCTCAGTCAGATCGCTCTTTATCCGATCAATCTGCACATAATGAATAAATTCTCAAATGTGCCGATAAAGGTAGATAATTACGGCCTGGTATTCTCTTTCGACAGCGAAAACCTGAATATCGCCGGACTTCTTATTACAAGCCGTGATGTCTATATGGCAATCATCGTTGCGGCAGTCATTGCAATAATAATTATGGCTGTGATGTACTGGTACTTCGGTACAGAACAGGGCTCAGCAATAAGAGCAACAGGTGCTAACCCGAAAATGGCAGCAGCTCAGGGTATTAATATTAATCTTGACAAAATAATAGCACTTGCACTTTCAAACGGTCTTGTGGCAACCGCAGGAAGCCTTATCGCTCAGTATCAGGGCTTTGCAGATGTAAATATGGGCAGAGGCTCAATCGTAATCGGTCTTGCAGCAGTTATTATCGGTCAGGTAATAGGTGAGGCACTGTTCAAAAAACATTTCAACTTTATTGTAAGACTTGTTTTTGTGGTAATCGGCGGAATAATTTATTATTTCGTAATGGGTATCGTTCTGTGGCTCAAAATGCCGCCGGAGGATCTCAAACTCTTTACAGCAATCATCGTAGCAATATTCCTTGCTATCCCGTATCTCAGAAATAAGAGAAAAACCTCATTCAAGAGAGTTGTAAAAATGAATAAGAAAAATGGTACTTCGGAGGTAAGTGAAAATGCTTGAACTCAGAGATGTATATAAAACCTTCAACAAAGGTACTGTAAATGAAAAGATAGCCCTCAACGGACTTAACCTCAGACTTAATGAGGGAGATTTCTGTACCGTTATCGGCGGAAACGGTGCAGGTAAATCAACAATGCTCAATGCTATAAGCGGAGTATGGCCGGTTGATAAGGGAATGATAATCCTCGGAGATAAGGATGTAACAGGTTATCCTGAATATAAAAGGGCAAAGGATATCGGCAGGGTTTTTCAGGATCCGATGATGGGTACAGTTGCCGATATGGAAATTGTTGAAAACCTTGCAATCGCTGCAAGACGAGGCAAAAAAAGAAGCCTTCGCTGGGGCGTGACAAATGCAGAATATGATAAATATCGTGAAATGCTCAAGCAGTTTGATCTCGGACTTGAGGACAGAATGACAAGTAAGGTCGGTCTTCTTTCAGGCGGTCAGCGTCAGGCAATTACACTTCTGATGGCAACAATCAAAAAGCCGCAGATACTTCTGCTTGATGAGCATACAGCAGCACTTGACCCGAAAACAGCAGCAAAGGTGCTTGAACTGAGCGATAAGATAATATCTGAAAACAAGCTTACCGCACTTATGGTAACACATAATATGAAGGACGCTATCGCTCACGGAAACAGACTTATCATGATGAATAACGGAAAGATAATTTATGACGTTTCCGGAGAAGAAAAGAAAAAACTTAAAAAAGCAGATCTTCTTGAGAAATTCAGTTCAGCCAGCGGTGAGGAGCTTGATAACGACAGAATGCTACTTTCCAAATAAAAAAATTATGACACAGATAAAAAAGCCGGAGCTTATCTTATGACAGGCTCCGGTTTTTTTATTCAGTCAAGCATATTCAGATCTTCATCAGAAAGATCAAGCTCGTCAAGCAGAGTATCAGAGGAAAGTCTGTCGTCAGAAATAAGCTTTTCCTGACGAAGATAATCAAGCTCTTCCATTATTTTTACATATTCAGCAGGAGAAAGCAGAATGCATTCCGGTAAATCGTCCTTAATGACTATTTTTGCCCCGCATTTTTTTACGTCAGAAAAGATTTCCTCAGCTGGTTTAAATTTAAATAATGACACTGGAATTGAATTTTTAATTGCATCAGTAAGATCCATAAAAAGCCGCTCCGTTTCCATAAAGAATTACAGTTTACTGCCAAAGGTATTTATCTGAAATAAAATATTCTTTCATATATTATACAACAATAATATCAAATAGCAAGATATGTGATAAAAAATCATAATTATTAAAACTATTTAATCGAAATACAATGATAAAGCGATCTGCAAAGGCAAGAAAAGATCAGAATTCAGGGTTAAAATCCTTTGTTGAATTACAATAAAAACTTTATTTTTAATTTATCAATATTTT
>ONRO01000417.1 GCA_900320235.1 uncultured Eubacteriales bacterium | reverse complement strand
AGGTATGGCGGAATTGGCAGACGCGCATGGTTCAGGTCCATGTGAAAGCAATTTCATGCAGGTTCAAGTCCTGTTACCTGCACCAGATTTACTCCCAAGTTTGATCTTGGGAGTTTTTTGTTAGTATTATAAAAATATATTTATACTTACATACGTTATAATTTTAATCAGAGAAATGATTATTTTCAGAATTAAGAGCTGATGACTTTTGCTTCATCAGCTCTTAAAAATTTTTTAGTTTTTTGAAATAATGATTATTGGTTCTCCATCTGAAACAATAATATTTCTGAAGACCTCTGTTTCTTTGCCATTAATCAGGTTTGTATATGTTCCATCTTCAAGTTCAACAGGTATGGAATCTGTTTCCCCTTTCAATGAAAAAATACCAACAGCTTTGCAACCATTACTTTTATGTTGTGCTGTATAAAAGCCTTCCTTGAATGATTTTACATTGAATTCACTGTCTGTGAATACTTTATTTTTCTTAATTCTGCTCAGAGTTGAAATCAGACAAGAAAGATCAGTGTTATTATTATTATCCCATTGAATCGTATCCTTATCAAAGAGATCTGGTAAATGAGAAACTGCTTTTTCCTGACCATTGTATATCAGAGCAAGACCTTTTCTGAAAAACATAAAAGCTGTCCAGTTTATCAGTCTTTTTTTCTCTGGTATTAAATGACTTGCTCTTGTTTGATCATGGTTTTCAAGGAAGCATAATTTTATATAGTTTTCAGGATAAATATATTCCTGACGATTTATTGCCTGAGCATACAGATCAAGACATCCGCTTCTGTCAAAGATAGCTCTGAAATCCTGATAAATATCATAGTCGTAAATAATATCAAATGCTCTGTACATTTCACAATCTGAATGTGCTGTTATCCCCTGTGAACGCAGATATTTGATAAACCCAGGGTCAATAGATTCGCTTAACCAGATACAGTCCTTTTTGATTTTTGCTACCTCATCCCTTGCTTTTTCCCAGAACTCTATTGGTATCATAGGTGCAACATCACATCTGAATCCATCAACATATTGTGCCCAGTATTTAAGTGTTTCGATCTGATAATCCCAGAGTTCCTGATTTGAATAATCAAGATCAATTATATCGCTCCAATCACCGACGCGATTTCCGAACGATCCATCAGATTTATGAAAAAACCAATCAGGATGATCTTTTGCCAGAACGGAATCAGGAGAGGTATGGTTATATACAACATCAATAATACATTTCATTCCATGACTGTGTATATTATCTACAAGTTCTGTAAAATCATTCAATGTTCCGAATTCCGGATTGACTGAGCGATAATCCCTGATTGCATAAGGCGAACCAAGTGTGCCTTTTCGTTTTTGTTCGCCAATAGGGTGTATTGGCATAAACCAGACAATATCAGTCCCAAGAGATCTGATATATTCAATCTTTTCTGAAACTGATTTAAAATTTCCAGCTGAGCTGAAATTTCTTACAAAGACCTGATACATCATCATATTTCTTAATTCTTTATTTGTGTTCTTAGCCATTACAATCCCTCTTTTCGCTGCATTTTTCTTTGATTTATAAATCCAATAGATATACCGATAAAACACCAAAGATATTGCTTTGGTGTTTTATCATACATTAATTGACAGAAGGCATCATATTTTTACAACTATTTCTCCGTTTTCACAATCAACCGTAAGGATAGTACCCGGAGCAAGATCTTCAGATATTATCTTTCTTGCAAGCAAAGTTTCAATATTTGATTGGATGAACCTTTTTAGCGGTCTTGCACCGAATACGGGATCATATCCTCTGTCGGCAATCAGTTCTTTTGCTTTGTCAGTAACTACAACATGCAGCTGTTTTTCTGAAAGACGTTTATCAAGCTCGGTTATTATAAGATCAGCAATACCCATGATATTATTTCTGGTCAGTGGTTTATAGAATACTATTTCATCAAGTCTGTTAAGGAATTCAGGACGAAAACTGCGCTTAAGTATATCATGTACACCATTTCGTGCTGTTTCACTGATTTCACCATTCTGATCAATTCCCTCCAGAATAATATCAGAACCAAGATTTGAAGTTAGAATAATAATCGTGTTTTTGAAATCAACTGTTCTTCCCTGACTGTCAGTTATTCTTCCGTCATCGAGAACCTGAAGTAAAACGTTGAATACATCAGGATGTGCTTTTTCTATTTCATCAAACAGTACCACGGAATATGGCTGTCTCCGCACTGCTTCGGTCAACTGACCGCCTTCATCGTATCCTACATATCCTGGAGGCGCTCCGATCAATCTTGATACAGAATATTTTTCCATATATTCGCTCATATCAATACGGATCATATTATGTTCATCATCAAACAAAGCCTGAGCCAGTGCTTTGGCGAGCTCTGTTTTTCCGACACCTGTCGGACCAAGGAAAAGAAATGAACCTATTGGTCTTTTTGGATCCTGTATTCCAGCTCGTGAACGAAGTATACTGTCGCATACCTTCTGAACCGCTTCATCCTGACCAATTACTCTTTCATGTAATGTATCATCAAGATGAAGCAGTTTTTCCCTTTCTCCCTCCATAAGCTTTGCAACAGGAATTCCTGTCCATCTTGCGACTATTTTTGCTATTTCTTCTTCAGTAACCCGATCTCTCAGCAGAGTATTCTTGTTTTCTTCTGCAAGCTTTTCCTGTTCTTCAAGTTCTTTCTGAAGAGGTGGAAGAACGCCATATTTTAATTCAGCAGCTTTTCCGAGATCATATTCATTCTGTGCTTTTTCAATCTGAGCATTAGTATGTTCTATCTGTTCGCGTAGCTTCTGAACTTTTTCAATGGATTTTTTCTCATTATCCCATTTTGCTTTCATAGAATTGAATTTTTCTCTGTCATTTGCAAGCTCTTTCTGTATCTGAGCAAGATGTTCCAGTGAAAGCTTGTCTGATTCTTTTTTCAGAGCTGCTTCTTCAATTTCGAGCTGCATGATTTTATGGGAAATTGTATCCATTTCAATTGGCATGCTGTCGATCTCTGTCTTTATCAGTGCACATGCTTCATCAACAAGGTCTATTGCTTTATCCGGGAGAAAACGATCTGAGATATATCTGTCAGAAAGTACCGCAGCAGCTATCAGAGCCTGATCCTGGATTTTTACACCATGATATACTTCATATCTTTCTTTCAGACCTCTTAGTATTGAAATACAGTCTTCTACTGTTGGTTCACCAACAAGAACGGGCTGGAAACGTCTTTCAAGAGCAGGATCTTTTTCAATATATTTTCTGTATTCATTAAGAGTTGTTGCACCGACACAATGTAATTCTCCTCTTGCAAGCATTGGTTTCAGAAGATTTCCGGCATCCATTGCACCATCAGTTTTTCCGGCACCGACAATTGTATGAAGCTCATCTATGAATAGTATTATATCTCCGTTGCTTTTCTTGACTTCATTCAGAACAGCCTTCAGACGTTCCTCAAATTCTCCTCTGAATTTAGCACCTGCAATAAGGGCACCCATATCAAGCGAAAACAGTTTCCTGTTTTTTAGATTATCAGGTACATCTCCCCTGACAATTCTTATCGCAAGTCCTTCTGCGATAGCTGTTTTACCAACACCTGGTTCACCTATAAGGCACGGGTTATTCTTTGTTTTTCGTGACAGAATACGTATTACATTTCTTATTTCGTCATCTCTGCCGATTACGGGATCGAGTTTCTGCATCTTTGCCATCTGTACAAGATCCTGTCCGTATTTTTTAAGTACATTATATGTTTCTTCAGGATTATCTCCGGTCACTCTCTGGTTCCCTCTTATATCCTTTAGTGCGTTAAGAAAACTTCCAGTAGAAATTCCGGCATTTGAAAGCAGTTTTTTAACATTATCCTGTGGCTTTTCAAGTATGCCTAACATTATATGTTCAACTGAGACATATTCGTCCTTCATTTTTTCGGCTTGTTTTTCAGCTTCTGTAAATGCTTTATCAAGCTCAGCTGAAATATATATTCTTTCGGGATCAGCTCCGCTTCCACTTACCTTTGGAAGTTTATTGATTTCATCTTCAATCTGTGAAATAAGCTTTGGTTTGTCTGTTCCGAGCTTATTTACCATTTCAGATATAAGACCGTCCTCCTGCGTCAGTAATGAATAAAGAATATGCTCCTGACGCATTTGTTGATTTCCGTATTCTACCATCAGCTCCTGGGCTGATTTTACGGACTCAATACTTTTTTGTGTAAATTTCTGCAGATTCATAGAACTACCTTCTTTCACAAAATTAGAATCATGCAGCCGATACTTATATCGGTTACAATCATATTTTAGCACCTTTAAACAAGGAATTCAATGTTTTTGACATTATTTTCAACATAATAATCAAGATT
>ONRO01000418.1 GCA_900320235.1 uncultured Eubacteriales bacterium | reverse complement strand
CACCGCAGGCGGTGGGCAGCGCAGCGGGGTCGGGGTAGTGTTAAGGAGGTGTGATTTCAAAAGAGAGGAACCTTAAGAGGAGGGGCCCAAGCCCTTCCTCTTGTGGTTCCTTTCTTTTGGCTGCGTCCGCATTTTGCGGGCGCTGTTCCGGCGACAGAAACAGAAAGAAAGAGCAAATCAGAAGTGGTACAAACCCGACACACTCAAATGTAACTGATTGCAGATATAAAAGTAAATAAGCATAATAACCAGAATACGCTCACAAAAAGCTAATCTCCCCTATTGCACCTGATTCCCGAGTCCAATCTTCTCAGGCGACCAAACTTACCAGGTTTTCAGCTTAACAACTCCGCCCTTGCTCACCCGAAGCTGATTGATGTCTGAAAGTGAGATAAAGCGTAAACAGGCTGCCGGTGTCAAAATTGCCAAGGTCTATGTGATCTGCCTGTAATCCAATACTGTTGAAGTCGCAGTTAAAGCTTTTTGTCAGATTCAGAAAAATAGTAATGTAAAATATTTTTGTAATTATGTAATATATACTTGACATTTTGTCAATGATTTGTTATAATAATATACAACAATCCAACACCAGAACAGAATTAACCACTGTTTGAAAAACATGATTTTTATCGTCAGATCTGCAAATCATATCTTATTTTTGCTTTCACTTTTTAAGGAGGTCTTTTAATGAAAAATCCGATTTTTGCTGTCGCATATGCCATAATGTGGATAATTCCTGTCAGTTTTATTGTTATTAACGAAAAAAAATACGACGAACGTCAGCTGCTTGCAAGAAACACGGCTTTTAAAGCAGCTTTTATCACACTTATTACCTATTGCTTCGGCTGCGGAATAATCAACTGCTTAGATATAGTATGGGCTGATCTGCCCATACAGATGTTCCTCGGTGCTCTGATCTCGATCACGTTTTTTTCTGCATACTGTATTATTATGGATGCATATTTCATCTCAACGAAAAAAAGGAAATGGAATTTTATCACTTATCATCTGTCCACAGCGGTACTGAGCACTTTAAGTGTATTGATCGATGCCGGAAGAGGTGAAGCCTTGTGGTCGAGTGATGGATTATCCCCTCTTGCTCTCAAAATAGCTTTTTCTGCTTCATTTTTTGTAATTGGTATTATTTCTTTGGTAAAAACTGTTTCAGACAGAAAGGTCACGAAGTAAAAATGAAAAATCTTAAATTAAAAAGTGCCCGTGCTGCAGTGGATCTTTCTCAGCAGCAGCTTGCCGATAAGATCGGCGTTAGCCGTCAGACGATCAATGCTATCGAAAAAGGTACATATAATCCTACTATAAAGCTCTGTATTGCGATTTGCAAAACACTCGGAAAAAAACTGGACGATCTGTTCTGGGAGGATGAATAAACAGAAATACATAAAAATATGGCAGCCCCACGTTTTTTGTGGGACTGCCTTTTTATTTGTCATTTTTTGGCCGGATCATTTGCAGCGCCAGATGTGACTGCTCATCGGCTCCATGTAGCTTCCTCCGCCGAAATCATGTGTCGTTCCTGTAACAAAATCATCAGCAAGACCATAACCTGCATCAAAATGTGCTGTATATGGCTGATCGTCAGCATTGATCGCAACAAATACTCTTTCACCGTCAAAATCACGCTGTATGATACATTGCTTGTTCGTGAGCACAGGTATTTTAAGATCGCCGTAGCAAAGTGCCTTGCATTCGCGATGTGCCTTTGCAAGACGCTGAATGTGCTCGGTCAGCCAGTTGCTCTCCGGTGCGTCAAATGCCGGACGAAGTGCGGGGTCGCCGTCTTTTTTGTCAGCCTTTGCTCCCCATTCGCTTCCGTAGTATACACACGGAATTCCCGGCATTCCGAAAAGCATTGTATATACAAGCGGAAGATGTGCGGGATTTGATAGTATGCTCGCAATTCTTGTTACATCATGATTGTCTGCGAAACAAAGCAGATGCATTCCTCTGTACTGACACCACTGCTCCGGTCCGAAACGATTCTTCAGTGAGTGGCAGATCTCAAACATATTCATTGAATTGAAACTTGAGAAAAGCCCCTTGTAACATTCATAGTTTGTAGCTGAATGAAGCATCTCATCATTTACCCAGCGTGAGTAATCTCCGTGGAGAAGCTCGCCGATCAGGAAGAAATCCTCCTTCAGACCTGTCGTGAAACTTCTCAGACGCTTGAGAAAATCAAAATCAAGACAATATGCTACATCAAGACGTATTCCGTCAATCCCGAAATATTCAATCCAGAATTTTACAGCGTCAAGAATATGATCTACAACCGCCGGATTGCGCAGATTGAGCTTTACCAGGTCATAATGACCCTCCCAGCCTTCATACCACAGACCGTCATTATAACTGCTGTTGCCGTCAAAATTTATGTGGAACCAGTCTTTATACGGCGAATCCCATTTTTTCTCGCAGACATCACGGAACTGCGGAAAACCTCTGCCGACATGATTGAATACACCATCAAGAACAACCTTGATCCCGTTTTCGTGAAGCTTGTCACAGACTGCTTTGAAATCCTCATTTGTTCCCAGTCTGCAGTCTATCTTGCAGTAATCTCTTGTATTGTATCCGTGTGTATCGGATTCAAAAACAGGTGAGAAATATACAGCATTGCAGCCAAGCTCTGCAATATGCTCTGCCCAGTCAAGTACCTTCAGTATACGATGCTCCTGTACACCATCATTTTCAAACGGAGCGCCGCAAAGTCCGAGCGGATATATCTGATAGAATACTGCCTCATATCCCCAATTGCTCATTATAATCTTCCTTCCTTATTTTAATATCCGGCTTGCTTCCGGTGTCAATTCTGCGCTGTATGATTCTGCCTCGTTCCCATCTGACTATAATCTCAGACGCTCACCCATGATCGTGAGTTCTTTTTATCAATACTATTTACTGCCTGATATTATTCATTAAAACCGGGAACTGATCTTAACTAGCAGCGGAACATTTACTATTATACTACATTTTCAGAATTTTTCAAGCGTTTTTTGTGTAAAATGTAAAATAATTTGGCTTTTTGGAATTATTTCGTGAAATCGGATTTTTTCTTTTATTTTTCTGATATTTAAAAAGATTTGCTGGTTTCTTTTTCCAGATAAAAAAGCAGCACAGGTTCAGTCTGTGCCGCAAAAACATAATATTCAGTTTATAGAATTTTTCAGACAAAAAGACCGCACAAAAAAGCCGAAGCAGATGCTGCAAGCGCTACAACGATAAGAGGGAGATCAAAATAAGCAAGAGCAAGAGCAACTGCTGTGCCGACAAGCGCTGTCGTCATATTTCCTGTGCTGTAAAAAATCGCCGGTATTGTCATTGCACTTAGAACAGCATATGGGACATAGTACAGGAAGCTTTGCAAAAGACGGGATTTTATCTTTTTTCTGAACAGTGCAAAAGGTATGACTCTGATAAGATATGTAACAAGCGCCATTACAGCTATATAGATCCACACACTCATTTATCATTATCCTCCTTGTCTTGTTTTTTCGGAAAAATAATCGCACCGAGAAGAGAGGAGATCAACGCGCAGAGAATAACCGCAAAACCTCCTGAAATTGTCGGTATAAAATACCTGCAGATACAGCTCAGAGCTGCTGCAGTGAGGACGACAAACAAAACGCTTTTTTCTTTTCTTGAAGGCGGGATAATAATGGCGATGAACATACCATACAGAACGATACCAAGAGCAGCAGTAACTGAGGGCGGCAGTATTTCTCCTGCAGCAGCACCGAGAAATGTACCGAGAACCCATCCGACAGTTGATATAAGTATCACACCGTACATATACATTGGTTTCAGATTACCCTTTGAAGCAGAACATACAGCAAATATCTCATCAGTTATTCCATATGCAGCAAGCAGTCTTTTCGGGAGGGTAAAGCTTTCATCAAGCTTTTGTGACAAAGATATTGCCATGAGTGCATATCGGATATTTATTATAAACTGTACAACTGCCATTTCCAGAAGAGTTCCGCCTGCCGAAATAATGCTGACACCCTGAGCCTGACCTGCTGAGGTCAGGTTAGTAAGTGAGATCATAAATGCTTCAAAAACGCTCAGACCTGAGCCTGCAGCCATGATTCCGAAGCCGAAGGAAACAGAAAGATAACCGAGTGCTATCGGGACGCCGTCAGCTGTCCCCTTTAAAAAATCCGATTTCATCATTTCACCTTCTACAAAACAATATGTACTGCCGGGCAGCACATATCATATTCTAACACATTAATATCTCTGTCGCAATACGGCAGATAAAACTTTTTGCAGTACATTGCTCTGTTTACATCAGATACTGTCAGGAATTCAGTTCCTATGAAGAAACATCATTTTTGTTCCTCCATAAAACGAACATAGAATGATGGTTTATCATATTATGAAATAAACTGGTATATAACAGATATGCTTATCCTGCAAAGCGCAAAGCTCATCTCATTTGTACGGATAATATCTGTTTCATAATGAAAGGTTTAAATACATTTTCTGGAGGAAACTATGAAAACTATCAAAACTCTTGGTGTGATCGGAGGTGATATGCGGCAGCTTTACTGTGCAAGATCGGCTCTTGATGACGGATATGCCGTTATGCTGAGCGGCTTTGAAAAATACAGCGAGCCATTCGGAATCCAGAATTCTGATATCACTGATCTTCTCAGCAATTCAGATGCAATAATACTTCCCCTGCCCGTATCAAAAGACGGAACCGATGTTTTTGCACCGTATTCAGATAAACCTGTAAATGCAAAGACCCTCCTTTCCTCCATCGGAAGGGAAAAACCTGTTTTCTGCGGTCTTGAAGGCAGGCTGCCGGGTGAATGCTTCCGTGATCTGAAATGCTTCTTTTATGGCAAACGTGAGGAATTTGCTGCTGCAAATGCAGTTCCCACAGCCGAGGGAGCAATTGAGCTGGCAATGAGCTTAACTGATTTCACAATATGCAGCTGTCGCTGTCTTGTTGCAGGATACGGAAGGATCGGCCGTGTTCTGTCATCATTTCTCAAAGGGCTTGGAGCTGATGTTACTGTAAGTGCAAGAAAACCCGGCGACCTCGAATTCATCAAAGCTGCCGGGATGAAAGCAATACGCACAGACAGGCTATGCGGAAAATTCCAGCTGATTTTCAATACCGTACCTTCACTTGTTTTTGACAGAAAAAGTCTTGCAGCCTGTGCTGTTGATTCAGTTATTATAGATCTCGCTTCCTCTCCCGGAGGAGTTGACAGAGAAACAGCTGACAGAATGAAAATCCCCGTTTATCATGCCCTGTCGCTTCCGGGAAAGGTTGCTCCGGAAACAGCCGGTAAAATCATTAAAAATGCAGTATATAACATTATGGAGGAGGAAGGAATATGAAAGCAGTCCGTATCGGCTTTGCAATGTGCGGCTCCTTTTGTACCGTCAGCAGGGCATTTGAGCAGATGCAAAGACTGAGGGATCTCGGATATCAGATAATACCTGTGATGTCGGAAAACCTGTACAAAACCGATACCAGATTCGGTAAAGCTGAGGATATCGTCAGAAAAGCCGAGGTGATAAGCGGCAACAAAGTACTTTCAACAATAGCGGAATGTGAGCCTATCGGTCCGAAAGCTATGACTGATATTATGGTTGTTGCGCCCTGTACAGGCAATACTGCTGCAAAGCTTTCCGCCGGGATAACAGACACTCCGGTCACAATGGCTGTCAAATCGCATCTGCGTCAGAAAAAGCCTGTTCTGATCTCTATTGCTACAAACGATGCTCTTGCAGCAGCTGCTCAGAATATCGGCAGACTGCTGAACACACGATATTATTACTTCGTACCGTTTTCTCAGGATGATCCCCTTAAAAAGCCGAATTCTATTGTTTCTGATTTTTCTCTTATTCCTCAGGCAGTTCAGGCTGCTCTTGACGGGATCCAGCTTCAGCCGATTATTTGCTGAAATAAAAACAGGCGACAACCATTACGCTGTCGCCTGTATATTATGACTATCAGTTTATCTGTTATTATGTTGAGGGCTTATCCTTGTCAATATCATAGGTCTTGCCGTTGACAGCATCAAGTCCCCCCTGATCACGAAGCGGATACTGACGACCCTTGCCGTCGTTGAAAATAACAAGTGGTTTTTCAAGCTTTCCACCAGGGATAGTAAATGTATAAAGACCGTCAGAGCCTTTGTTCATCGGATCGCCCGGCCATTTCTTAATATCAGTTCCGCCGCTGTATATGTAAATATTGATTTCGTCGCCCCAAGAGTCCGGCTTCTTGAATTTTACCTCAATATCACCGCTCTGGGCTGCTGTCGGTGCTGAATCGGAAGCTGTTGTTGAAGCGCCGGATGTTTCTCCGCCGGAAGATTCCTCACCATTGCCCTTTAACATGAACAATACTATCGCAACCATTGCGATAACAAGAACTGCAACAATAATAATCGGAACAATCATTCCCTTTGATCTCTTCGGAGCTGTTACAACAGCAACATTTGTTCCTCTGACTTCCTTACCGTCAAATTTCATCGGTGCACCCGGTGAATTTTCAACATGACTGAAATCAGTAAACTGCTTTTCCTGCTGCTGAGAAAGGGACTTATCGGATTCTATTCTCTTTTTCAGATCATTTACATATGAATCCTCATCAAAACCCGAGCTTCTTCCTGAACTGTTCTGTGCAGGTGTTGAACTCCACTGTCTTGGCGGCGGTGTCTGACGAGGCTGTCTTGGCTGCTGTGCCTGCGGCGCACTCTGCTGCGGCTCGGTTGACCACTGTTTTCTTGGTCTTGCTTCAGGCTGCGGCTGCTGCTGTGCCT
>ONRO01000419.1 GCA_900320235.1 uncultured Eubacteriales bacterium | reverse complement strand
GCCATATGCCTTTGTAGCTCAGTCGGTAGAGCAGGGGACTGAAAATCCCCGTGTCGGTGGTTCGATTCCGCCCGAAGGCACCATAAATGCGGATGTAGCTCATCTGGTAGAGCGCAACCTTGCCAAGGTTGAGGTAGCGAGTTCGAGCCTCGTCATCCGCTCCAGAAAAGCCCTGACACAAATGTGCCGGGGCTTAATTAATTATGAATAGTGAATAATGAATAATCATGCTGCGCTTTTGTACTGAGTTATTTGTTATTCACTATTCATTTTTCGCTATTAAGGAAAGAGACCTGAGATGAAAAGCGGTATCTCAGGTCCGGGAAGAGAATCGGTTTTGTTTATCATAGCTGAAAAGACAATAACAGATGATTATACTTTTACAGACTGAAGGATCAGATAAAACGCATAGAGAATAACAAGAAATGCAGCATTTACTGCGCTGAATTGAAGAATGTAGGTTCTGCGCTTTTCAGGACAGGCAGCAGCTGCAGCTTTGTAGGATATCAGACTTGCCATGGAAGCGATGAGTGTTCCGAGTCCGCCGAGGTCAACTCCGATGATAAGCTGCTCATAGTTTTTTGTAAAGCCTGAAAGCATAAGAGCGGCAGGAACATTGCTGATAAACTGGCTTGCAATAATACCGATCAGAGCTTCACGTCCGCTGACAGTATCGGTCAGTATCTGACGGACAGAGTCAAGGCTGCTGATATTACCGATGAAAATAAAAAAGCAGATGAATGTTGCAAGAAGGCTGTAATCAACTGTCAGAAAGCTTTTTTTATTCAGAATGAAAGCACAGATGCAGCTTAGCACAAGAAAAATATACCATGGTATCACACGGCAGACGGTAAGAATTCCGGCAGTAAATATCAGGGCATAAAGCACGGCGGAAACTTTTTGTTTTCCAGTAAAAGAAACAGCAGCAGCTACGGTGTTATCAATTTTTCTGTTTTTCCCGAGAACGATAAATACAGAAATAAGTATCATCGATACTGCTGTGTATGGCAGCATAAGCAGTACAAAACTGCCTGGATCCATCCCCGACAGATCAAAAAGATAAAGGTTCTGCGGATTTCCGGACGGCATGAGCATACTGCCGAGATTTGCAGCAACAGTCTGCATTATGACGGTAATAACGGTTTTATCTTCATTTCCTGATTGTCTGAGCGTCATTATAGCCAGAGGAACGAAGGTGACAAGTGCAACATCATTTGTAATAAACATAGACGAAAAAAAACAGAGCAGTACAAGTACAAAGGAAAGCTGCATTGTATTGCGTGTGAATCCGGTCAGCAGACGGCATATTTCTTCAAAAATACCGATTCGTTTCAGCCCGTCCATAACAAGCATCAGTCCGAGAAGTATCCCCAGTACACGAAAATCGATAAAGCCAAAGTAATCCATTGAGGGCGGATTGAAAAAAGAGGAAATAACAGCAAGCAGAAAGGCTATGCAAAGAACAGCTTCGGCTGCGATGAAATGTTTTATTTTAAGTATAATATTTTTCAAGGTATGGTATCCTTTCTGAGATTAAGATATAATAAAGGAAAGAGCCTGCATGAGGCTTCCAATAGTATTATAACAGATTCTGATTAATTAGCAAGGGAGTGTTTATTCTGGACATACCATCAGAAATAAAAGCCTTGACAGAAGAGGCAGCGTCAGAGTATACGCTGAATCAGCTTAAGGCAGTCTCAAAAGAAATAACCCGTCAGTATAAGGAAGAAAGCGGAAAGGGTAAGATACTGGTTTCTGATACTGTTTATGCAGCTGTTTATTCTGTTGTCAGAATGCCGGCTACATTCGGAGCGGTTTACAGTGCATTGTATCATACAGCTGAATGTGTTGAAATGAACGGACAGATGAACCTTCTGGATGTCGGGGCAGGTACAGGTTCGGGAGTTTTTGCAGCAGCAGAGCTTTTTGAGCTGTCTGAGGTGACCTGTCTTGAAAGAGCAGAATGTATGAGAAATCTCGGAAAGCAGCTTACAGAAAGCTTTAGAGGAGCTTTGCCGCAGACAAGGTGGATTGATGCTGATCTTCGTTCAGGACTTTCACAGAATGCAGATATTGTACTTTCTTCCTATGTTCTGAACGAGATGACTGAAAAAGACAGGATGACGGCAGTAAGAGAATTGTGGTCGCATACAGATAAGCTTCTGCTGATCGTCGAACCGGGAACACCGGAGGCATTTTCACAGCTGCTCAGAATTAAGAAAGAGCTTTCCACTCTTGGTGCAGAAATTGCAGCCCCCTGCTCATTTTCAGGGAACTGTCCGCTTGAAGAAAACGACTGGTGTCATTTTACAGTAAGGGTACAAAGAAGCAGACTGCACAGAATGATAAAGGAAGCCGATGTTCCCTATGAGGATGAGAAATACTCATATATGGCTTTTGTAAAGGGAGGAGCAGTAAAGAAAGGCTCAAGGATACTCAGACATCCGGTTGTCGGAAAAGGTAATATCCGCCTGGAACTCTGCACAGCTGACGGAAGAAAAACTGTCACCGTCACAAAGCGTGACCGTGAGCTGTTCAGGTCTGCAAGAAAGGCACAGTGCGGAGATCTTTTTGCCGACTGCTGAAATAATAAAAATATTTAACGAAGAATTAACAAAAAATTCAGATGTAATTTGTTGACTTTTTATGAAAAAAAGGATAAGATATGTTTACAGGAAATGCCTGGAAAAATAATGTACCAAGCCGGAAACAGAGGGGAGGATATAAATATATGGATAATGGAAATTTTATTGAATCTGCAGATAAAATGGCTAAGGAGCTTGCAAAAATCTCAAAGAGCGTAAATATTGATGAAGAAGATATGCTTGATTTTATAGAAGATAGCCTTCTTCCTGTTGAGCAGTTTTTTGC